>CAZHYX010000227.1:0-5420 GCA_964536675.1 uncultured Flavobacteriaceae bacterium | reverse complement strand
AACTCAATCCATGAGTTTTTATTATACAGTTTATACTTAATGTTCATCTTAAAAGGTGCAAATGAATATGTCAAAACTTTAAGTGGTTATTTTTTAATTAAAAAAGGAGTTTAGTTTGATTTTTTTAAAAATGTTGTTTTTATTGTTAGTTGGGGTTGCTACTTCTTCCTGTAATTTTAATGATGGGGAAAAATTTAATATTTCTTTTACTGAGAATTCAAGTATTTTAAATACAGCTAAAGAAAATTTAATTTATGTAAATGTTTGTCGTGAGGGAATGATACAACAAGACGATCTTTCTTGCCGAATCATGACAGAGCAAGAAAACTTATTAATTTTAAAAACACATGGAATAAATGGTGTAGATAGTGTTAGGGTTCAGAATAGAGACGAAAAATTAGACCATGAGTTCTTGGGTTGTAAATTAAAAGGATGGAGTTATAGTGCTGAAGAGGTTGTAATAATTTGCCATGATAGCGAAAATAGTTTTGTTTATGAACAAGGTTTGACAGGAGTAAGTGAAGATTTTATAGGGTATTTAATTGATTTAAATAATAACGTACACCCTATACATTTACCTTATTTTAGCGGTATTGATACTGAGCTAATAAAAGTGGATACCTCTGAACAAGCACATATTTTTTGTTCTAAAAAACAATGTCTTAGTATAGAAATTGGTTCTAATGGTGTTCACGCAGAAATGTTAGTAGACTTATCATCCGGAAAACTTATTGAAGTCATTTCAATAAAAAACAAAGAAAAGTTAGCACTCTTCATCTATAAAGATGGTAAGTTTTTTGTTAAAAAAACATACTATGATAAAAAAGACTCCAAATTAATAGAGGTTAACAATGGGTATAACTTGAGCTATACCGATGAAAAGGGCTTGTCATTATTAACTGTAAAAAGTCAAGAGGACTTTCTTGATATGCTTCTTTTTGATTTTTCTCGATTCGATAAAAACAGTGGATTCTCTTGGGGAGAAACTAATAGAAATGGAAGAACTGTTTGGTCAACTTTTTATACATGGGATATTTTGTCGCAAATTGCAACTTTAACAACCGATAAACAACTTAAAAATAAAATATCTCTAAGGCTAGAAGATGAAGTCAAGTTGACATTTTCAAATAGATTAACCACTGAAGAGTGGCTTGTGTCTAATCGTTATTCTTTAAAAAGAGAGCCTGTTCTTTTCATGATGCACCTTGGGATAATGTTAACTATGCTTAATAACCTAGATACTGTGGTAAATAATGATGTTCTTATTGATAGGAAAAAGGCTCTAAATAAACTCTTGGAAAAAGGAAAATTTGTTGAAGTATTTATTAACAAGCCTGTTCAAGATTTATCTTGGTGGGGAGTAAACCCCCAAGCTGGTTGGTTTTATTTTCAAAGACACTCCTATATTTGGGCGGAAGGATTACCTGTACCATTTAATTTTGTATCAGCAATCTGTTTAGACAATCCTAGTAGTTTGAAAAATGAGTGTTATGAGGCTAGAAAATATATAGCCTTAGAAATAAAAGTAGCTAACGGAAAAGAATGGCGTTATTGGCCTGGTGAACTGGCTAATACTGGTTGGACAAAAGAAAACAAACCTTATTTTGCAACAAAAGAATGGCCTAGAGGTGGTCGTAATGCTATTGCTAATATTAGCTACTTGAATATGGATGCAAAGTTTATAATCAAATCTAGCTCGGAAAAAAAAGAAGTTGAAATTATAAAGAGCTTGATTGTAAAGGGCTTACTGACTAATGACGTTGCTCTTTATTTGAGCGATGATGATCTTTTAAGTATATGTGGAACAGTACAATATTCTTATGGTCACGATGGCAAAGCATATGGGGCATCCCCCCTTTTTTTGAGGGCTAGTAACTTGGCATTGCGTGGTAGGTGTAAAAACTTAAATTAATAATTTTTTAAAGGTAAGTTGAGAGATATTATAATACATGTTTTTTATAGTATTATGGGTTATGTTTCCTGTGCTATGCTCAAAGCATCTAGTTTAAGCATGTTTAAACTTACTATTCCAAGCTTTGTACTTTTAGCTTAGGGTTGCCAATTTTATATTTTGATCTTAATGATTATAGGGCTGAATTCATTACTGATCAAATTTTAGTGATGCAGGTGTTTTTATATACATCAGTAACAATTACACTAATGTTACTCGGTTTTATAATAGTGCTCCAACATTTTGGTGTATTGCTTTGGAATTACTTTAGAAAAGAAATTATAAGAACAAATAGTAATTTAAGTTGGACAATAAGTAACAGTGTTTTTCACTGCATTTGTTAGTACATGAAATCATATTGTATCTTTTATATTTAAGTCTTATTTTAAAAGGTGCTAAACATATTGATATAGAAATCAGTAAGGAGAGTTAAGATTATGTGTGGAATAGTAGTTGTTATGTCAGTAAACAATGGTGATTTCACCCTACTTTGGCATAAGTCAGATAGAGAGTTTTATTTGGAGCTGATTAAATGATGGTTGTAAGTCTCAAGTATTTGCGTGAAATGTTTTCTATGCTAAGCGTTTTATTATTATTTCCAGGTTTTTTTCTTTATAACTATCTTATTGCTACTGGTATAATTCCTGCTTTTTTAGGTGGTTATTTTGGGGTTGTCACGATCTTTTTATTGGTGTTATTTTTAATAGCCAATATTAAAGAACTTTTAATCAAAAAAACTCTTGTTGAGATAATTTTTTTTATACTTATTGCATGGTCAGTAGTAATAGTAATTACACAGTATATCTTAGGGCAACCAGATCACTATTCGTTGGAAATGATGCATTGGAGTATCTCTGGCTTGGTGTTTAATGTTTTGCTTTATTTGATTGCCAAAGATCTTTCCTTAAATAAAGCTTTTTCTGTCTTGCTTTTTTTTGCTTTATTATTAATAACCACTTTGGTCGTTACAAATATAGGCCCTTCTGGTATTTATTCTGTTGGCTTGCACGCACATGAATTTGGAAATGAAAATGTTTCTACTTATCAAGGCTTTGCAAGGTCATTAATTTTTATCTCCATATTACTAGTCGTTTATTATTTTGGTAATACAAAAGCATTAATTGTAGTTATTTCGTTGAGTTTTTTGGCATTATTTTTTATTGGTGCACGTACAGAGATGGTACTGTTGTTGGCATCTACATTCGCTTTATTAGCGATTAAATCAATGTCAAGTTGGAGAGTGTTATTTGTTATGTTTTCGTTGAGCATGCTACTGTTTATTGCGATAATTAATGTACCTGAGATGATTCCAGGTTCTAGGATGCTGGAACTATCATCAATATTCGATTCTAGTAGTGCCCAAGCAAGAGCTAACCTTTCATTGCTTGGATGGAATATAATTGCTGAGAGTCCAATAATCGGGAATTACGGTGCGTATACAGTTTTCGGTGGAATTGGCTCGTATCCTCACAACCTGTTATCTGCCTGGGTTAATTTAGGGCTACCTGGTTTTGCCATGTATCTAATCATTTTATTTTTATTGTGGTATTATTTATTTCAATTGTTTCTTGCTAGAAAGACTTATTCATTGCAATTTAACATGCTCTTCATGTTTCTTGTCGCATTGACGCTTGCGTTTATACTTGCAAAAGATCACAGCTACATGATGTTTGGGTTTGTGGTTGGGCTTTATGTGAATTTAACAAATAACTCCCACCATCAGATTTATTCACAGTAATGCTTACGTGTCCAGTTTCACCACGTTATGGTTTTATAGTTGCAATATTATTAATTTTCTTAATAAGGATTAGAAAATATGACTAAAGTTATTCACCTCACCTCTGCGCACGCACGTTACGATACCCGAATTTTCATTAAAATGTGTTGTTCACTGTCTAAAAAATATGATGTTTCATTGATCGTTGCTGATGGATTAGGTAATGAGGTAACAAATAGTGTTAATATTATAGATGTTGGAAAAAAAACAGGGGGTAGGCTTTCTCGAATGACTCGTACGGTAAAAAAAGTATTTAATAAAGCTCTAGAGTTGGACGGGCAAGTTTATCATTTGCACGACCCTGAATTAATACCGATTGGATTAAAATTAAAAAAACTGGGTAAAATCGTTATTTTTGATTCGCACGAAGATGTGTCTAAACAGATGCTAAGTAAGCCTTATTTGAATCTGCCATTAAGGCGCTTAATTGGCTGGGGGTTTGGCGTTTATGAAGCCTATGCCTGTAAACGGTTTGATGCTATTGTCACAGCCACGCCTTTCATTCGAGACAAGTTCACCGCTATTAATCCTAACTCAGTTGATATTAATAACTTCCCTTTATTGGATGAGTTGGCAAATTCATCGGATTGGTCACAAAAAAAAGATGAAGTAGTTTATGTCGGTGGCATTGCAAAAATACGAGGTATTGTTGAAATAGTCGAGGCTTTAAATCTTACAAAGGGTGTCAAGCTTAATCTAGCTGGCAAATTTAGTGAATCAAGTGTTGAAGAAAAAACAAAGTTACTTTTAGGCTGGGCAAAGGTTAATGAACTTGGTTTTTTAAATCGTCAGCAAATTAATCAAGTATTATCACAATCTAAGGTAGGGTTGGTAACTCTACATCCTGTTATTAACTATCTTGATGCTTTGCCAGTTAAAATGTTTGAATATATGGCTTCAGGTTTGCCTGTTATAGCCTCAAACTTCCCTTTATGGAAAGATATTGTTGAAGGTAATGATTGTGGCTTATGTGTTGATCCGTTAAACCCAAAAGAAATCGGGCAAGCGATACAGAAAATAATTGATAACCCTGATATGGCTCAAAGAATGGGTGCTAATGGGCGTAAAGCGGTGGAGAAGATTTACAATTGGCAGATAGAAGAAGCCAAATTATTTGATTTATACAAAAGGATTGTTAAATGAAAATTGTAACTATTTTAGGTGCTAGGCCTCAGTTTATAAAAGCTGGCTCGGTAAGTCGTGAAATATTAAAACACACTGAAATAGAAGAAATTATCGTGCATACAGGACAACATTACGATGCAAATATGAGCGATGTATTTTTTGAAGAAATGAAAATACCTAAGCCTAAATATTTTTTAGGTATTGGTGGTAAAACCCATGGTGCGATGACTGGTCAGATGGTTGAAAAGATAGAAGAAGTTTTAATTAAAGAAAAACCAGACTGGGTGATGGTTTATGGAGATACCAACTCTACCTTAGCAGGGGCTCTTGTAGGTGCTAAATTACATATTAAAATTGCCCATATTGAGGCTGGGCTGCGTAGTTTTAATATGAATATGCCAAAAGAAATTAATCGTATCTTGAGAGACAGAGTAAGTTCGTTGCTTTTTTGCCCGACACAATTGGCAGTAGATAATTTAACTAATGAAGGTGTTAACTCTTGGAAAACGAATGCGAAGGTAATCTTAGTCTGGTGATGTTATGCAGGACGGGGCAATGTTTTATAAA
>CAZHYX010000226.1:0-5437 GCA_964536675.1 uncultured Flavobacteriaceae bacterium | reverse complement strand
ATTAAAGCTTGCTGAAAATGCTGAAAAGTTAAAAGAATTGAGTCAGGTTTTGTAAGGCACTTTCAGAAGTAAGCTTAAAAAATAATTATCCTTAGAGAAATTAGACTAAAAATCTCAAGAATTTGTATTTCTTGGGATTTTTTGATTTTTCTATTGTTTTTTAGGCTACTTTTTCTAAAGTTTGTTGCTACATTCGCCTATCAATTTCGAGGCAATTGGCAGTATGTATTCCGAAGAAGATCCAAAGGATTTCATTTGCTTTTGTTTTAGCTTTGATTTTCTTGAGGTAATAATGTTTCTTTTCTTTACCAAAACTACCTTCCAGTCTAGAGGCTCTTTCTTTAGTAATGATTGCTTTGAGTTGTTTTGTTGTTTGTAATGTTAAAACAATCAACCCAAGATTTTCTCTTGGGCTAAAGTAATTCTTTGTGCCTTTTGAATTTTTTTTACTCTTAAAAATAGACACTAAATTATCAAAAGGTATAGCTTGGTATATTTTACCTAATACCAATTTAACATCATAATGTCGCATTGAAATTGTTTAATTTTCACAATATTTTCGTTAAAATAATTGACTATAACAAAGGCTATACTAAAATATTTTGCCTTAATCTTGCAAAAATTAATTCAATTCAATTATACGACATTATAAAATTAAATTGGTATAAATCACTCTCTAAAAAAACGCGATTGAAAAGCTACTAAATTTTCTGTTGTAGATAAAAATGAAAACTCATGTTTTAAGTCTGATATTCTTCGTATTTTAGTCATAGTTGAAAATTAAAAACCCCAATTTTTAAGGAATATGCTCCTTTTCGGGGTTTTGTTTGTCTAGTTTACAACTTATTATACTGATATATAAATAGTTATTTTCTTATGAAAGTGCCTAAGAAGGTATATCAATCTACAAGAATAATAATTTTATTTTCTTTTAACTCAATAGTACCTGAGTTTATTGATAATATAACTCCGTTATCATCACTTTTAGTAAACTTATCTTGATACGCTTCTTCAATTTGAAAAGTTCCTTTAATTTTAATAGTGCCTTCTTGTAATAAAGATACTATGGGTGCATGGTTATTTAACATTTGAAACTCCCCATTAATACCTGGTACACTAACAGAATCAACTTCTCCATTAAATAATATAGCTTCTGGTGATACAATTTCTAAATACATATTTTTTCAGTATTCAGTATTCAGTATTCAGTATTTTGTAAGGCTTTTATCCCTACTATTACTGTCAACTGACTACTAATTTTAAACCTCTGCTAACATTTTTTCACCTGCTTCAATAGCTTCTTCAATAGAACCTTTTAGGTTAAATGCGGCTTCTGGAATATGATCTAATTCGCCATCCATAATCATATTAAACCCTTTCATTGTATCTTTAATATCAACTAATACTCCGGGAATACCAGTAAATTGCTCTGCAACGTGGAAAGGTTGTGATAAGAAACGTTGCACTCTACGCGCTCTGTATACTACTAATTTATCTTCTTCACTTAATTCTTCCATCCCCAAAATAGCAATAATATCTTGTAGTTCTTTATAACGTTGTAATAATTCTTTTACTTGTTGTGCACAATTATAATGTTCATCACCTAAAATTTCAGCAGTTAGAATTCTTGAAGTAGAATCTAACGGATCAACCGCAGGATAAATACCCAATTCAGCAATTTTACGAGATAATACCGTAGTAGCATCTAAATGCGCAAATGTTGTTGCTGGTGCTGGATCTGTTAAATCATCTGCAGGTACATATACTGCTTGTACAGAAGTAATAGATCCTGTTTTAGTAGAAGTAATTCGCTCTTGCATAGCGCCCATTTCGGTTGCTAATGTTGGTTGATAACCTACCGCTGATGGCATACGCCCTAATAATGCAGATACTTCAGAACCAGCTTGGGTAAATCTAAAGATATTATCTACGAAAAATAATACGTCTTTTCCTTGTCCGTCACCTGCTCCATCACGAAAATATTCTGCTATAGTTAAACCAGACAATGCTACACGAGCACGAGCTCCGGGAGGTTCATTCATTTGACCAAATACAAAAGTAGCTTTAGATTCTTTCATTCCTTCTTTATCAACTTTAGAGAGATCCCATCCACCTTCTTCCATAGAATGCATAAAATCATCACCATATTTAATAATGCCAGATTCTAACATTTCACGAAGTAAATCATTTCCTTCACGAGTACGTTCACCTACTCCTGCAAATACTGAAAGACCACCATGACCTTTGGCAATATTATTAATAAGCTCCATAATCAATACTGTTTTACCAACACCTGCACCACCAAATAAACCAATTTTACCACCTTTTACATAAGGCTCTAGTAAATCGATTACTTTAATACCGGTAAACAAAATTTCTGTAGAGGTTGATAAGTCTTCAAATTTTGGTGCTTGTCTATGAATTGATATTCCATCATCACCTTCTTTAGGCAAATTTCCTAAGCCGTCAATAGCATCACCAATAACATTAAATAATCTACCATAGATATCTTTACCTATTGGCATTTTTATTGGATTCCCGGTAGGGACAACTTCTTGCCCTCTACTTAAACCATCTGTAGAGTCCATTGCAATACAACGTACAGTATCTTCACCTACATGTTGTTCAACTTCTAATATTAATGTAGAACCATCTTTTTTTGTAATTTCTAAAGAATCGTATATTTTAGGAAGGTCTCCTTCTGCTGTAAATGCAACATCTATAACTGGACCAATAATCTGAGCAACTTTACCTGTAACTTTCGCCATTATGTATTGTTTAATTGTTTTTTTAAGATAAAAGAGTAGAGAAAATAGATTAAAGACTTCTCGTTATTAAAATCTAGCTAAATCCTTTACTTTTTCAAGGCGCAAAGATAATTTAATTTAATTTAATTTTAAAACAATTTTTATCAAATATTAATAGGTAAATTACTGTTATTCTAATACTGTTGTCCGACTAAAGATTTAAGACCGCTTCGCTCTTAGAAAAAAGAACAAAGACTTGTTTTTAGGTAATTGATAGTCAGACAAATAAATATCATTAAAAATACAAAAATATTATAAACTTCGTTTAAAATATATACTATTGAAAAGCAACCTCTTTAAAATAAAACCTCTTTAGATGTTGGTAGATAGTTTCATATCATTTTTAATGGCATAAATAAAGGTTTAATTTTTCAGCATAAAAAATGCCCTGATAAAATCAAGGCATTTTTTATAAAATATTAGTTATCTTAAGTCTTATTTCTTTAAACTATTGATTAATAGTCCAAGAAACATAAAATTGAGAGCCTATGGCACCTGTCCCGGTCGCACTAAAATATTCCTGACCACCAATATTAGATCCACCAATTTTAAAGGTTGATTTAATTTTTGGAGCTGAATAGTTTATTTGAGCATCAAAAACCGTTCTAGCTTCAACTATTGCATTTACAGAACTTGATTGCCAAAAGAATTCATCATTCCATCTACCATTGATATTAAATCCAAAATTCTTAAATAGTTTAGGGTTACCAAAAGAAACTTTGACCTTATGATCTGGGGTATTAAAGCCTCCTGCAAAATCAGAATCACTCGCTTGATCAAAATTTAATTGAGCATAAGTATAATTTATACCAAAATTAAAACCTCTTAGCTTCGTATCTAATCCAATAGAACCACCATAAGACGAAACATCAGCTAAGGAATTTGTATAAGTTGCAAAGACATCAAAATTTCCAGTTGCTAAGTCAATTACTCCAGATATATCACTCGTACTTCCAGATATTGGTGTAACCACAAATTTTTGACTAATAAAGCCATCATAGTTATTATAATAGGCGTTTACATCAACTGAAACCTTCCCTAATCTACCTCTATACCCAACATCATAGGCTGTTACTTTTTCAGGTTGTACTAAATCAGTAACTACTGGTATTAAAAGAGTAGGGTCACCTGAAGCTGAGAAAGCTGCTACTGAAGCTGCCGAATATGAATCAAAATACACATCTCTACCTGTTAATGGGGTATTAGGTAATATTCTATCTAAATTATCAGGTGAAGAGCCTACTAAAATTGCACGACCTACATCAAAACCAATAAACAATGATTGTGTATCAGGGTTTCTAAAACCTGTTTGATAAGAAGCTCTAAAATTATGATTCTTATTTTCACCTGCTGAGTACACTAAAGATGCTCTTGGTGAAATATTTGCATCAAAAAATTCATTTTTATCATAACGAAAAGACGCTGTTAATTTTAATCTTTCATCTGCGAATTTTTTACTAGCCTGTATATAAGCACCATACTCATTATATTCAATAGGCCCATCATAATCTGTAAAGATTGTGCCAGATGAATTTAGTGAATATTGTCTATAAGACCCTCCCACTTGCAAATCTACAGCATCGTTTAATAACCTTTTAAAATTATAATTCCCTTCGCCATGATACATCTTTGTATCATCTAAAAATTTTGACCCTGTTGCAATATTTGGATCATTAGTAATTTGATTAAATAATGTTTGAAATTCTGGTGTACCGGGCTGTGGAGTAACAGTATCATCAGCAAATAGTCTCGCCCCAGCATGTGCTTGATCAGAGCTAGCTCCCCCTAATACACCTTGTAAGTAAGCACCAACATAGGTACCAAACCATTGAGGGGAATTTACTCTATTCATATTAATCCCAGTAAAACGCATATCATAAGAGTCTCCTGCTGTTTCTGCAGTCATATATCCACGTATAAAGAAATCATTATTTCTAATTTCAATTTTATGTTGTTGCATCAAGAAGTTATTAATAGAATACCTGTTAGCTCCTTGATAAATAGTATTACCAAAGCCTACTCTAGAGTTCCATATAACTTCTAAATCGTTAGCAAAAGGTCTATAGTTTAAAGACACATCAAGCTTTACGCTCCTTGCTTGATAGTTAGTTAAATCTTGTTCAAAATAACCTGTACGTCCTACTATATCATTTGGTACAAAAGCACTTGCACCAGGAGGAATTAAACCAGCACTTTCTAATGATTGCGCAACATCATTAACATTTACCTGTATTTCATCACCATAAATATTCAATCCATCATGCGCCAATCTTGATGAACTAAAAGGAGTAATAATATCAGGGTCTCCAACCGAAGCAGCTCCAGTATATTGATTATCATCTGTAGCATACCAATCAGTACCATCTAAATAAGAAAAAGATGCTTTAGCCGCAAATTTTTCGCTAAATGCATGGGCTGCACGAATACCCACGTCATAAAAATTATTGTCACCGGCTGCGTCTTGCATGGTAAGACCTGTTTTTAAATAAACACTAATTCCCGGATGATCAAAAGGGTTTTTGCTAGTCATAAATAATATACCATTAAATGCGTTTGCTCCATATAAAGCAGAAGAGGCTCCTGGTATTAATTCAACACTATTTATGTCTAACTCACTCATACCTAGTAAA
>CAZHYX010000225.1:0-5479 GCA_964536675.1 uncultured Flavobacteriaceae bacterium | reverse complement strand
TAATTTGATAAAACGGCACCTTTAACAGAGTTTTCAATAGCCAACACAGCAGCATCAACAAAATTGTTAGTAAGTAATTCAGCTACTTTTTCAAAAGATCTACAAGCATTTATATTAATTTTTTCTTCAAAGAACTTTGTAGCTGCAATATGATGAAATGAACCTTTTATACCGGGAATAGCAATTTTCATAAATTATATTATAAGAATAATAAAGGCTAATTTAGTGAATACTATTAAAATTATCAAAGAGTATCAATTTTAACTTTTATCCTGTTTTACACTACAAAGCAACTTTTATTAATAAAACTAGCCTTTTTCATTAGACCTGACAGGGTCTACAAACAGGATCAATTGAGCTACTCATATGCAAATTAATTCTTTCAACTAGGACTAATTTTATAAGAAAGAGGGATATTTTGTGGATATTCACCCAAAATTTTTAATTCATTAACTTTCTCTTCAAGGTATAGTAGTGCTTGACAGTACTTATGATAATCTTCGAATATTATATCAATAAAAAAAGCTGCATTCCAAGGTTCTTTAGTCAATGGCATAGACTGTATTTTAGAAAGGTTAAGGTCATATTTTTTGAAAATGGTCAAAATTTCTACTAAATTTCCAATCTCATGTTTTGTAATGAACTTCAATGAAGCTTTATTATTTAAATAATCTTCATGATGGTGTTGACGCTGTTTTTTTAATATAAAATAACGCGTTAGGTTTAACAAGTCAGTTTGTATTTCTGCTTCAAGAATTTCTAAGTCATAAATTTCAGCAGCTTTTTTACTTGCAATGGCAGCCACTCCTTTAAGGTTTTGTTCTTTAATTGTTTTAGCTACACTGGCAGTATCTTTTTCTTCAATAATTCTTATCTCGGGATAATTTTTAAGAAATTTTTGACAATGTTGAATGGCTATTGGGTGTGACCAAACTTCTTTAATATCATTTATATTTTGACCATTTAATGCCATAAAATTATGAATCATGGGTAAATAGATTTCGCCACAAATACTTAAATTATGAGAATCAATTAGTTGATAATTTGGTAGAATAGCACCAGCAATAGAATTTTCTATAGCCATTACGGCGCCATTGACGACATTTTTAGTAATTAACACAGGTATTTCGGAAAATGACATGCATTCGTTTAAAGAGACTTTTTCTCCAAAAAAATTTATAGCTGCAATATGGTGAAAAGAACCTTTAATTCCTTGTATAGCAATATTCATATTAAGGGCTGGTAGCGTTTAGCATAAATTGAACGTTTAAAAAGAATATTTATTTTAATATTACCATTTATAATAAAGAAATTTTTATTTATAACTCATTTAAACTTTTCTAAAAGTTTTAAAAGCCCTTTTTTAATCATTGTATACTTTTTAAATAAAATAAAATGATTGGCACCTTTTACTGTTATGGTATTTAATAAACTATCATTTACCTTAGCTGTTATATAAGCCATCTTTGCTGCTATTGGCAGGCCATATGACCAACCAATAACTATTAAATTATTAAGTTTGTGTTTTTCTACTATTGTATAAATACTTTCAGCTTGTTTCTCAATGGAGGTTTCGGCATTACCATAATCAGAGTAACCATAACCTAAACGGTCAACAGTAATAAGATTTGCTTTTTTACTTAGATCATCATATTTTTCAAAAATTTAAAAGTGAATTTTTTTGAAAGTAAAGAAATTCCCTTAAAGATTTGTTTCTTTGCTATAACTAAAATAAACTATATGTCAATAGTAGTCGAAAATATTACCAAAACTTACGGTACACAAAAAGTCTTAGATAACGTTAGTTTTAGTATTGATTCTGGACAAATAGTGGGTTTCTTAGGCCCTAATGGAGCGGGAAAATCTACCATGATGAAGATTATTACTACGTATATTACACAAACAGAAGGAGTCATTAGCGTGAATGGACATGATATAACTACTGAACCTATGATGGTGAAAAATGCTGTTGGTTATTTACCTGAGCATAATCCGTTATACTTAGACATGTATGTCAAGGAATATATTGGGTTTAATGCTTCAATACACAACATCACTAAAAAGCGTATTGACGAAGTTATTGAACAGGTCGGTTTAACACCTGAAGTACATAAAAAGATTGAACAACTTTCTAAAGGATATCGTCAACGTGTAGGTTTAGCAGTCGCTTTATTACATGACCCTGAAGTGTTGATTTTAGACGAACCAACAACGGGGTTAGATCCAAATCAATTGGTTGAGATTAGAAATCTTATTAAAGAAATTGGTAAAACAAAAACCGTATTATTTTCTACACATATTATGCAGGAAGTAGAAGCAGTTTGTGATAGGGTAATTATCATAAATAAAGGACAAATAGTAATAGATAAAAAACTCAATGAATTAAAGAGTGATAAAGAGCAAATTATTGAAGTGGAGTTTGATTTGCGAGTTGAAGAGCAGTTATTACAACAGCTTCCTAAGCTTTTAAAAGCAATTAATTTACATGATAATATCTGGCAATTAACTTTTAGCACTAGCAAAGATATGCGACCTGCTATTTTTGATTTTGCACATGATAACGGATTAAAACTCTTGCAATCGCAATTGAAAAATGAAGATTTAGAAAGCTTGTTTAGAAGTTTGACTAAGTAACCTTTTATTGGTCTCAGTTAAGTTAAAACTATGTACTCTAGTGTATGTTGCTTTAGCTTCTAAAAAAAAATTGCAAATTTGCATAAATTAATTGCTGTGTGATTTTTATGAAGCAGACTTTTAGTCTGCCAAACCAAACCTATGGACTTCTAGTCCATAATGGTTTATTTATTTTAACTCAAACTGAGAGAACTACAAGTTTTTAAAACCTCGCAGAAAAATTAGTTAATAGTATCCTTCTTTTCCTTCTTCTTTTTGCCGAATAATCCTCCTAGAATATCTTTTGCAGCTTCTTTGATGATATCCTTTTTTACGGTATCAGTAGCTGTAGAATCTTTTTTCTTTCCGTTAAGAAGGTCTTCCAACGCATTGGTAATTTTATCTTTTCCTTTTTCTACCAATTTATCTTTTTGATTGTTGGCTATTTGTTTCCCTAAATTAGAAATAGCAGCTTTTAAATCTGTCTTAATATTTGGGTTCTTAAACTTTCCTGAAATCAATGCATTTATAGGCACTTTAATGGTATTTAATTCCTCATCATTTAATTGAGCAATCAACTGAGAAGCTTCTTTTCCTAAATATTTTACAGGAACATTTATAACAGCGTCATAGGCTAATGAAGTGTCAAAATTATGTGTGCCCGAAACATTAATCTCAATATCTTCATAGTTCAGGGTAAATGGTTTTAGAGCCACTTTACCATTTTTAAAAGTTAAGGATGTTTTTAAATTTTCAAGATTTAATTTTTTAGTATCTAAAAAGTTGAGATTTTGCTCTAATCGTTGCAATAATGGTGATTTTTCAGATGAAATTTTTGAAGATAACAGCTGCCCAAATAAATCACCACTCAATGAATTCAAATCAGGTGTAAAATCATTATTTAAATTACCTGTTAAATGTATATTGGAGTTAATTTTTCCTTGAATTACATTGGCGATTGGCGCTAATGCTTGCAGTAGCTTTAAGGATTTAAAAGACTCGCTAATATTAAAGTTATTGATGTCTAGATTCATTTGAAAAGTAGAAACTTCTTCTTTGGTAGAAACACTACCATTAAAACCTAAAGCACCACCAAAAACATTAGATTTCATGTTTTTTAAGGTCGCTTTTTGGTCTTTTATAATGATTAGCCCTGAAACATTTTTTAATACAATATCATCGTATAAAACAGTAGTTGCTTTAGCATCAATAGTACAATCTAAAAAGGATGGAATTTTAATTTGCTCTTCCGAAACGGTTTTGGTTGTATCAACATTTTCATTCGTTTCCACTTCAGAAACCATAAAATCGTTCAGCGAAAATGTATTTGATGTTAGGGTAAACTTTCCTTCAATATTTTCGTCATTAAATAGAAAGCCTAATAAGTTTTTAATGGTACCAGATGTTACAAAATCGGTTTTTCCTAATTGTGCATCAAAACTATTTAATTGAACTACTTTGGGCGTAAAAGTAATTGCTGCTTTTGCTACTTTTAAAGGATTGCTAAGTTCGGTAGAGTTATATTCAAAATTGGCTAATTTAAAAACCCCTGATGTTTTAGTATTTTGATATTGTTTTTTTTCAATAGAAAGCATATCAAAATTAGTAGTAGCATTTACATTTAAAACTCCTTTTAATCCTTTTACAGCATCTGCAGGATATATTTTCTCTAAACTTCCAAGATTGACAATTCCTTTTATATTAGCCGAAACTTTCATATTTTCGGTTATATCTAATAATGTTGCATTAGCATTAAAAACGTCTTTATCAATGGTAAAGGATAATTTATCGATAACCACATAGGTATCCTTTGTTAAGCCTGTTTTATTTACAATTTCAGTATTAATGTTGATGTTTTTCAGTGATTTTGGTAAGTCAGGATACTTAAAAGAAGCATTATCTGAATTGATACTAATATTAAATTTAGGGATGTGATTATCATCTATAATTCCTTCAAAAACGCCTTTTACATCAAAGTTACCGGTTGTCGATACACCTTCAATATTTTTTGAATAGACTTCTGGAATCAAGGCTAAGAAATTTTTAAAATCAGAAGAAGGTGTTTTAAAAGAAACCTTAACCTCTTGATTATTTTCATTTAGTTTTATAAATCCATCAAAAACCAATGGCAATTGATTTATCTGCATTTTATTATCTAAAAAACTATAAATTTTCTCTTTAAAATTGATTCCCAATACAGCATCTAACAGAATTTTATTGTTATTCAAGTAGGCAACACTATCCTTTAAAAAGGAAACCGAACTTGTTGTTACTGTTTTTAATTCTGAATTCTCTGAAGATAAGTTTCCTGTTCCTGAATGATTAAAATCTGTTAGTTTTAACAAGATATTACTTGAAGCATCATCATAAGAAATAGTGCTATTTGTTATTTTATAAGATTTTAATCCTAATTGGAAAGAACCGGAATTGTTAGAACTAGTTTCTTCCGTATCATTTTTATCAATTGTAATATCATAATTTGCATTTCCAATGGAATCAATTTTAATAGCAACTCTAGCTTCATCTACAACAAAATCAGTAATATTGATACCGTCAGATTCGCTCTTAAAGATATCTTTAAAAGGCATTTTTAGATAAATTGCATTGGCACTAAAAAGGGTATCACCTTCAAAAGGGGCTTTATTTACCAAAGAAACCTGTTTTAAAGAAACCTCAGCGTTTGGGAAGCTACTCCATAAACTTAAATCGGCATCTTTAAAATCTAAGGTAGCATTTACATTATTGTTGATGGTTTTTTTAACCAAATCAATAATTTTACCTTCAAAAATAATCGGTATTATAACGATAAAAGCAAGGCATAATAACAGAATAATTGAAAGGATTTTAAAGATTTTTTTCATTGTTT
>CAZHYX010000224.1:0-5497 GCA_964536675.1 uncultured Flavobacteriaceae bacterium | reverse complement strand
AAAACTGAAAACGGTAACGAAACCGGTCAACAAGCATATACTCGATATTATAAAAACACTCAGACGTTTATCGGTAAAGCAAAAGCAAAATTAATCTGGAAAGGTGTAGTTGCAACAACTGTTATTGGAGACTCTAACGACCAACCTGATATGATCTTTTTAGTAGAATATCCTTCTACAAATCATTTTTTAGGAGTTATAACAAGTCCTGAATATCAAAAAATAGCAAATGACAGAACTATTGCTTTAGAATATGGTGGATTAATTGCTTGTCAAACTATAGAATAAATGGATGATATACTAACACATTACCGTACATGTAATCTTTGTGAAGCTATGTGTGGATTAGAGATTCGACATTACGAAACCGAAGTTTTATCAATTAAAGGAGATAAAAATGATGTCTTAAGTAAAGGGCATATTTGTCCGAAGGCTGTCGCTTTACAAGATTTATATCATGATAAAGACCGATTGAAGGCTCCAATTAAAAAAACAGCAACCGGTTGGGAAGAAATTTCTTGGGAAGCTGCTTATAATGAAGTTGCTGAAAAGTTAAAATCTATTCAAAAAAAGTATGGTAAAAATGCTATTGGTTCCTATCGTGGTAACCCAACGGTACATAATATCGGGCTCATGGCATATGGTGCTCCTTTTATACAAAGCATCGGTTCAAATCAAAAGTATACTGCTACTTCTGTTGACCAATTACCTCATCATTTTGCTTCATTAATGATGTTTGGTCATTATCTAATGTTTCCTATTCCTGATATTGACCGTACTGATTTTATGTTAATTATGGGTGGCAACCCTGCAGTATCAAACGGAAGCATAATGACTGCTCCTGGGTTTTCATATAAATTAAAAGCTATTAAAAAACGTGGAGGTCAAGTTGTTGTAATAGATCCTAGGTTTACCGAAACTTCTAAAATTGCCAATCAACATTTTCACATAAAACCAGGTACAGACGCATTCTTATTACTCTCTTTAATCTATGTGATTTTTGAAGAAAATTTAGCAAAGTTTGGTCACTTAAAAGATTATCTAAAAGGTTGGGAAACCATCAAAGATATATCGAAAAAATATCCACCTGAAAAAATAGCTAAAATTACTGGGATAGATGTTGAAGATATTCAACAATTAGCACGTCAGTTTGCTACTTCAAAAACTGCAGTATGCTATGGCAGATTAGGACTTTCAACCCAAGAATTTGGCGGAATATGTCAATGGTTAGTCAATGTACTCAATTGTATAACTGGTAATTTAGACAGTATTGGCGGAGCTTTATTTACGCTCCCAGCAATTGATATTGTTGGCATGTCTAAAATAACAGGTAAAACAGGTAGTTTTAATAGAAGACAAAGTAATGTTCATAAATTACCTGAATTTACAGGAGAGTTTCCCGTTGCTACCTTAGCTGATGAAATTTTGACTGAAGGCGATAATCAGATAAAAGCGATGGTTACCATTGCCGGAAACCCAGTATTATCAACTCCGAATGGCAAACATCTTGAAAAAGCTTTTGAATCGTTAGAGTTTATGGTAGCCATTGATATTTATCTCAATGAAACCACAAAATATGCTGATATTATTTTACCGACAACCACAGGTTTAGAAACACCATTATATGATTTGGTTTTTCATCAATTTGCTATTAGAAATACAGCAAAATATTCTGAAATTCTTTTTGAAAAAAGTGAAGAACAACGTCATGATTGGGAAGTTTTAAAAGAACTAACAGCACGATTAAGCGGACAAGAAAATCCGATGAATCTAGAACAAACCTTAGATTATATGCTACAATTTAGTAGCTACAAAGAGCCTAAACTATCCGTTAAGGAATTAAAAAAGCATCCTCATGGATTAGATTTTGGTGCTTTGAAACCACAATTACCTGAGCGTTTATTTACTACTGATAAAAAAATAGAATTAGCACATCCTCATTTTATAAAAGACTTAGAACGTTTAGATGCTAAATTACATGAATGGCAAACTAAAAAAAACCAACATTATCCTTTTGCATTAATAGGTAGAAGACAATTACGTTCTAATAATTCTTGGATGCATAATAGTGAGCGGATGGTTAAAGGTAAAAAACGCTGTACATTATTGATACACTCAAAGGATGCTAATATGCTTAATATTAAAAATGACCAAACGGTTACCGTAACTTCAAATGTAGGTGAGGTAAAACTTCCTATAGAAATAACAGATACAATGATGCAAGGTGTAGTTAGTATTCCTCATGGGTGGGGTCATCATCGAAAAGGAACTAATATTACCATAGCTCAACAAAATGCAGGTGTAAGTTTAAACGATTTAACGAGTGATATGCAACTTGATAAATTAACAGGCAATGCAGATTTTAGTGGCACTAAGGTAAAAATTCAAGCCTAATATGGATCACACATTTTGTTTACGCATCAATTCACTCGGGTTGATACCGAATCTGCTCTTAAATTTTTCACTAAAATAAGAAGGGCTGGTTATACCAACTTCATATTGCACTTCACTAATGGTTCCAAATTTTTCACTCTTTATAAGCTTGTATGCTTCCCTCAATTTAATCTCTAGAATAAATTTTATTGTTGACAGACCGGCATATCTATTTAAAATTCTTGACAACTGCCGTTGGCTATAATTCATTTTCGAAGCTAAATTTTCTACTTTAAAATTTTCGTTAGAGATGTTATCCATCACTACTTTCTCAATATCATTGAGCAATTTATCAACATGTGTCTCTTGTATATTTTCATTAAACTGGTCAGAACCTGTAAGGTATAATCTTAAATTGGCGCTATTTTTTAAAAGATTATCAATTCTAACAATTAACTCTTCTTTAGTGAAAGGCTTGGTAATATAATCATCAATACCAATTGAAAATCCTTTCATTTTGTCTTCAGCTAAAGTTTTTGCAGTAACAAGAATAAAAGGAACCTTAGCATATTCTGAAATTAATTTCAATTTTTCCATAAACTGATAACCATCTAGCTTTGGCATCATTATATCAGATGCTACTAGATCAAATTTTTTGTTTTTCGCAAAATCCAAGCCTTCAAATCCGTTAAAAGCAAAAGTGCAGTTATAATAAGGGGTTAAGATTTCTTTTAAATAATTACTCATTTCAATATTATCTTCAACTATTAAAATTGAAGGTTTATTTTGAATAGATTTATTATTTTTAATTTTTAATTCTTCTGACTGATCATTAGTGATATCAATAGACCCTGTTTCTTCTGATTTTTCTACAGCTATAGTTTCGGCAATTGGCATAATAAAGGTAAAAGTGCTTCCTTCATTAATTTTACTTTTAACTTTTATATCGCCTCCCAAAAATTGCGCAAAATCTTTCGCCAATAAAAGACCTATACCTATTCCGCCGATAGATTTATTATTCTTTGATTGGTAAAATCGAGTAAAAATACGTTTTTGATCTTCTTCATCTATTCCCTGCCCTAAATCAGTTACTTTAACTTCTAAATAGTCATTTTTAATAGCCACCTGAAAAATAATTTTTGAATTACTATCAGAAAATTTAATTGCATTGGAAATAAGATTTGTCAAAATTTTCTCAACTTTCTCAGCATCTATTTTTATGATAAAGTTATTTGGTATTTGAGATTCATAAACCAATTCTAAATTTCTAGGATTAGTTACTACTTCAAATGATAAAAAAATAATTTTTAAAAACTCATTTAAAGGTTTTGTAACTATTTTCTTTAGCATTTTATGGTCTTCAAATTTTAATAAATTTAAAATTTCATCAGCGTCAAAAATAACTTTTTTACTATTTATTAAAGCGCTATTCACATAGTCTTTTATTTTAGGTTTCTCTACTTCTTCATTTATTAAATTCAAATATCCATTTATCAAAGTGAGTGGGGTTCTTATTTCATGTGATATATTTTCTAAAAAGGCTGTCCTCATTTGATTAAAATCTCTTTCTTTTTCATAGGCATCCTCAGCTTCTTTCTTACTATTTTTTTGTGTATTAAATCGCCATTGGAAAATCAATAATCCGGCAAACAAAGCCAAACCGCCATACAGAATAATATTTTTCTTTTCATTATCCTGTTTTTCAATTACTAATTGTTGGTTGGTAATTTCATTCTCTTTCTCTCTGGTCTCAAATCTTTTTCCAAATTCAGCAAACAAGTTATGATTATTGTATTTTAACAATGAATCAGATATTGTTGCCCTTTTATTGGCATAAAATAAAGCCATATTAAAATCGCCTAAGTTTCGATGAATTTCTGAAAATACTTTATTTTTATCTAAATATAAAGGTCTAATATCATTATAAGAAAAACTTTTAAGTAATGTATCCTTATATTGTTTTGCCATATCGTATTTTCCAGCATTTACTAAGGCATTCATAAGTTCAATACGAGAATCTGCCGATTTTGTATTCACTTTTTTTTCATAAACTATCGCCTTTTTAAAATTTACAATAGCTAAATCATAATTTTCATATTGTGAATATACTCTCCCTTTATATTTATATGACAAGGCGGTATGAAAATTAAATTCATTATCTATGGCTCTTTCGATTGCTTTATCAACATATAATAATGCTTCCTCTTTGGTATCGGCAACCAAAGATTTTTTCATATATAAATAAATAAAGTCTGAATCTTTTCTATAAGGATCCTTAAACACTTTTATAGATTTATAGGCTTCTTCAGATTTTTTCATAAATAGTTTAGCCAAATAAGGTTTCTCAATAATATAATAGTTTAGCGCTATATTATGATATAAGAGAGATACATTAACTGTATCATTGTCTTTTTTTGCCAATGAAAGTGCATTGGTATAATACACTATAGATAGTTGATATTGTTTTTCACTTGACTTTACAATACCTAATTGGTTATTACAGAGAAATTGAAAATAGTTATCATCAAGTTTTACTGCTAAGTCTAAACATTTAATAGCGTTTTCTTCAGTAAGACTGTAATTATATTTAATTTTAGATGCATGAGCCATTGCATGGTAAGATTCCATTAATAAAGTATCATTATTAGATAAGTTTGCATAATGTAAAGCGTGGTATGCGTGATGTTTAACAGAATCTACATTCTTAAATGTAAAGGTTTTACTAAGATGAAAAATTATTTTCTCGTTAAAACCCTCTGTATTTTGATTTTCTTTTATATTATTTTGAGAGTGAAATGAAAATGAAAAAAGAAGAAATATAAAGTATAGATTTTTCACCTGTATCAATTTAAACATATTTTAGAATTGGAAATTCATAATTATTTGTATTCTTTTCTTAGTTCAATTTTTCAAATGTATGGATTATCTATAATAAGAAATCAAAATGTCTAACAAAAGCAATAAATTGTCCAATTACAGAAAGTAAAAAAGGATTACTGTCAATACATTTGCATTGCTAAAGTATATAGTTAACAATATATATTCAGTATAATTACTATGAAAGAGAAAATATAATTATTAGGGTAATTATTTAGAAATTCCAGGAAAGATTACAATAAAGGTG
>CAZHYX010000223.1:0-5505 GCA_964536675.1 uncultured Flavobacteriaceae bacterium | reverse complement strand
GGAAATACTGTTTTTAGAAATGGAAGTATTACTGATACTTATTTGGGTAATATGGGAGCTTCTGAATTAGTAATTCTAAAAAACATTAAAAATTTAGCCATAAAAAATAACATATTTTATAGCACTAATCATAATACTTTAGTTTCATTTTCCATGCCATTTGATGCTACAATGGCATCCTTTGTAAATACAATTTCTTTTGATTACAATCTTTATTATACTAATTCTACTGAAACTGTTCCTTTGGGTGTTTTTGATTGGTCACAACTTGGATCTGGGTATGATTATTATGGTACATTCGATTGGTATAGAATCAATCGTACAGATCAAGATGTAAATTCAAGTTTTATCAATCCTAATTTTGTCGATATAGGATCATCAACAATAAATCTAAACCTACAAAATAGCTCACCTGCCATAAATGCTGGAGATCCAAACTATGTAATTGCTACTGGTGAAACCGATTTTTATGGAAACAATAGAATTGAGCAGTCTATTATAGATATTGGAGCTTACGAATCAGATGCAACTGCTGCAGGTGATGAAGCAGCAGCAATTGATGGTGTAAAAAGTGCTGGCGAAAATTATATAGCATTACAAACTGGTATAACTCAAGGTGTTTGGAAAAATATCCATGCTTATGATGATAATAACTTTATTTATGTATATGCCGAATATGCTGGTAGTTTACCTGAATACTCAATTTATGTAAATACCAATTCAAGTACAGGTTTTCAAGAAACTTGGGCAGAAAAAGTTAATTACTATGTAGATGGTACACTTAACCTGATGAATACTTATGATAGTAATGGTAATAATTCATGGCCTTTTGTGGCAAACAATAATGTAATGAATGTCAGGTTTGTACAAACAGGTACAACTATAGAAGGGCGTATCCCAAAAGATGCAATGGGTATTGGCAATACAGGAAGCGTTGGTTTAGGAATTATCGGTTATACTGAAAACTGGCCAGCTTCTGTTGGATCTATTCCTCTAGAAAATAACTCCATGGTATATTTGACACTAAATGGAGGATCTGATGCTGGTAGTTTATCTGTTGATGGATACAAAAGTCCAGTAGAAAACTATCAACCTTTGATAACTGGAGTTATAAATAGTTCGTTTAGTAATATCTATGGATATGTTGATAGTGAATATGTTTATTTGTATGCTGAAATTACTGCGACAAACCTTTCAGAATATAATGTTTATGTAAATACAAATAGTGCTACAGGGTTTCAATACCTATGGACAGATAAGTCAGATTATTTTATTGATGCTAATTATAATGTACTTAATGAATTCAATGGTGGTAATTCTGGATGGCCTTTCTCACAGTCATTAAATTCGACGGGAATTGAATTTATTATGACACCTGTAGCAATAGAAGGTAAAATTTTAAAATCACTTCTAGGTTTGGGTAATTCTGGAACGATTGGAATTGGATTGGAAGGGCATACCAAAAATTGGAACAGTAGCCTTGGCGGAGTGCCAGTAAATGGAAATATGGTTTATCTATCTTTAGAGGAGAGTTTAGAAAAAGCTGCTAATGCGATAGAAATACCAAAAGAAACTATTAATATTGCTCTGAAAGCTTATCCAAATCCAGTTGTAAATGTTCTAAATATTAATTATTTTTTGATTGAAGATGGCCTGGTTTCTATTGAGTTAATTGGGCTTGATGGGCGAAAGTATTTTGGCAAAGAAATGTATTTAAAAGCAGGAAATCAAAATCAATCAATAGTAGTAGATAATTTGAAGAGAGGTATGTCAATTCTAAGAATTAAAACATCTAAGAAAGTTGAAACTAGAAAAATATTACTTAAATAAAAGATTATAGTAATATCTATAGAATTTGAATTTTATCAAAAGCCATTCAATCTGTTTTTTTGGATGGCTTTTTTTGTCGGGGTGGCAGTAACCTCCGCGCCCTAAATGTGGTGCGATAACCAGACTACGCTACACCCCAAAAAATTGAATTGAAAATATTTAGTTTTTATTAACTAAGACAATAAATAATTATTTGTAAATTCATAACCTATAAAAACAACTATTATGAAGTCAAATTTTCGCTATTTTCTGTTCTTAATTTTCATATATAATTTGGCTTGCTCACAGCAGAAAGAATCATTAGTGAAAATCAAAACACCACAGAATATTAATTATAAAACAGAAGTTGTAATTTCCGGATTAGACAATCCATGGGGAGTAGCTTTTCTACCTGACGGAAGTATGCTTGTAACCGAAAAATCAGGTAAAATTATCCATTTTAAAAATGGAAAGAAGATTACAATTATCGGATTGCCAGACATTAAGGTTTTAGGACAAGGTGGTTTGTTAGATATTATCCTGCATCCTAAATATAGTGAAAATCGATGGATTTATATCTCATACGCATCTTCTGAAGGTGAAGGGAATGGAGCAAATACAGCAATTATGAGATGTAAGCTTCAAGGAAACTCTTTAATCGAAAAACAACTACTATACAAAGCATCACCAAATAGCAAAAAAGGACAACATTTCGGGTCACGCTTTGCATTTGATAATAATGGCTATCTGTATTTCTCCATTGGTGATAGAGGGAGTCGTGATAAAAACCCACAAGATATTACTAGAGATGGAGGGAAAATATATAGAATTCATGATGATGGACGAATTCCTAAAGACAATCCATTTGTAAATAAAGCAGGAGCTAAAAAAGCAATTTATTCTTATGGGCATCGAAACCCACAAGGAATGACAAAGCATCCCGAAACGGGAGAAATATGGACGCATGAGCACGGACCTAAAGGAGGAGATGAAATTAATATTATCAAAAAAGGTAAAAATTACGGTTGGCCTTTAATTAGTTATGGAATTAATTATAGTGGCACATCGTTTACAGACAACACATCTTTACCAGGTATGGAACAGCCTTTATTTTATTGGACACCATCTATTGCGCCAAGTGGTTTTACAATTGTATCTTCAGATAAATACCCTGAATGGAAAGGTAATTTATTAGTGGGCTCTTTAAAATTTCAATATCTGGAAAGATTAATACTTAAAGATAATAAAGTTATAAAAAGAGAAAAATTATTAGAAGGAATGGGACGAGTAAGAAATGTAATACAAGCTCCAAATGGTTATATTTATGTCAGTATTGAAAATGTTGGGCTTGTTAAAATTATTCCGAAGAAATAATACTATTTTTGTCTGAATAAATATTAACACAAAATAACATGCTCATTTTAGGAATTGCGGGTGGTACTGGAAGTGGAAAAACAACAGTAGTAAATCAAATTGTTAATGAATTACCTAATGAAGACGTAACGGTAATTTCACAAGATTCTTATTATAAAGCTACCGATAATTTAGCTTATAAAGAGCGTATTAAAATTAATTTTGATCATCCAAGAGCGATTGATTTTAAGTTGCTAGTACAACATTTAATAGAACTAAGAAAAGGAAATACCATTAAACAACCTGTATATTCGTTTGCAGCTCATAATAGAACAAAAGATACAATTATTACGCATCCTAGTAAGGTATTAATTGTTGAAGGAATATTAATTTTCTCAAAAAGTAAACTACGCGATTTACTTGATATAAAGGTTTTTGTTCATGCTGATTCTGATGAACGTTTGATTAGAAGATTACGAAGAGATATTCAAGAAAGAGGTAGAGATATGGATGAAGTGTTACAACGTTATCAAGAAACATTAAAACCAATGCATGAACAGTTTATTGAACCGATGAAAGAATATGCAGATATAATCATACCAAATAATAAATACAATACCGTAGCCGTTGATATTGTAAGAACTATAATCACAGAAAAGTTATAAACTAAATATGACTTTTAAACAATTTAGAGAAAATAAAGGTATTAAGTTTTTAAGTAATAGATATGTACTTATTCTGTTACTTTTTTTGATTTGGATGTTCTTTTTTGATGAAAACTCTTTTATCAATCATCATGAATTGGATAAAGAAATTAATAAGTTAGAAAAATCTAATGATTATTATGAAAAGGAGATGAAGAATGACAAAAAGATTATAAAGAATCTTGAAAATCCAGACTCTTTAGAAAAATTTGCCAGAGAAGAATATAAAATGAAACGAAAAAATGAAAATATTTATATCATTGAATTCGATTCAGTTAAAAAGTAGGTAATGAGTGATTTTTTATTTGACGAATTTGATGCGATAACTGCCAAACAATGGAAGCAAAAAATTCAGGTTGATTTAAAAGGAGCTGATTATAATGAAACTTTACTTTGGAAATCTAATGAAGGTATTACAGTAAAGCCCTTTTATCATCAGGATGATGTTGAGCAATTAACCATTCCATCAACCAAAACCAATGTAGCAATTTGTCAATCTATTTTTGTGTCAGATGAAAAAACTGCCAATTTTTTAGCCAAAGATGCTCTAAAACGCGGTGCAACTACTATACAATTTGAAGCTAATAAACCTTTTGATATAAATGCTCTTTTACAGAACGTCATTGCGAGTGAAGCGAAGCAATCTCTTGAAATTCACTTCAAATTAAACTTTTTATCAGAAAACTTTCTATCCAATCTAATCGAACAAACAAAAAAATACAAAATATTTCTCAATATTGACCTTATTGGAAATCTTGTCAAAACAGGAAATTGGTTTTACAATCAAAAAAAAGACCATCAAATTTTAGAAAAAATACTTAATAAAGTTAATAAAAATATAACAGTATTGTCTGTTGATGCTTCAATCTATCAAAATGCAGGAGTAGCTACAGTACAACAAGTAGCTTATGCACTATCACATGCAAATGAATACTTAAATTACCTTTATAACTCAAATGTCATTGCGAGCGAAGCGCGTCAATCTCTCAATTATATTCAATTCCACTTTGCAGTAGGCAGCAACTACTTTTTCGAAATAGCTAAGCTAAGATCTTTCAGAGTTTTATGGCAATTATTATTGGATGAATATGAAATTAAAGCAGAGGCTAAAATTTTTGTACAACCTAGTTTACGTAATAAAACACTATATGATTATAATGTAAATATGTTGCGTACTACTACAGAATGTATGAGTGTAATATTAGGAGGAGCTGATACTGTTTCTAATATAGCTTATGATAGTATTTATCATAAAAAAAATGAATTTGGCGAACGTATTGCACGGAATCAAATCTTGATTTTACAAGAGGAAAGTTATTTTAAAGAAGCTACTCAGTTTGTAGATGGTTCTTATTATATTGAAACATTAACCAAACAAATTGTAGAAAAGGCATTAGCTATTTTTAAAGATATAGAAAAATCAGGTGGATTCTTAAAACAATTACAAGAAGGTACTGTCCAACGTAAAATTGAGGAAAGCGCTCAAAAAGAACAAGTACAGTTTGATAATGGCAAAGAAATATTAGTAGGTACAAACAAACATCCTAATTTAAATGATAAAATGAAAGAGGACTTAGAATTATATCCTTTTGTAAAAATTAAGCCTAGAAAAACGCTTATAAAACCAATTATACCAAAA
>CAZHYX010000222.1:0-5554 GCA_964536675.1 uncultured Flavobacteriaceae bacterium | reverse complement strand
TTTTTTGATTTTCTTCTAGTACCTCTTGGTAAATAGAGTGTTCAATAAAACGCCCATTTTTATTTCTAGTACATAGCTCTCTAAGAACAGAGACCTTACAAGCCTTTCTATTTTTATAATGTTTTACTTATAGATTGGCTCCCTAAATAACGCTCAGCATCTAGCGCTGCCATACAACCCGTTCCGGCAGCAGTAACAGCTTGCCTATATTCTTTATCTTGAACATCACCAGCAGCAAAAACCCCAGGCTTACCGGTTTTAGTAGATTTACCTTGAGTAATTAAATAACCAGTTTCATCCATTTCTAAAATACCTTTAAATAACTCAGTATTTGGTTTATGGCCAATGGCTATAAAAACTCCGGTAACGGCAATTTCATGTTTTTCGCCAGTTTTATTATTCACAACTCTAACACCTTCCACAACAGTATCACCTAGAACTTCGTCTAATTCAGTATTAAATAATATCTTTAAATTCTCAGTATTATTTACTCTATGCTGCATGGCTTTGGATGCACGCATCTCATCACGACGTACCAGCATAGTAACTTTTTTACATAACTTTGCCAAGAAGGTAGCTTCTTCTGCAGCTGTATCACCCGCACCAACAACAATCACATCTTGACCTTTATAAAAGAAACCATCACAGGTAGCACATGCCGAAACACCACCACCTTTTAATCGCTCTTCACTTTCTAATCCTAAATATTTAGCGGTTGCCCCAGTAGAAATAATAACAGTTTCAGCTTCAATTATTTTATTCCCATCAATAGTAACCTTGTGAGTTCCACCAACAGTATCATTAAATGCTACTTTGGTAGCTAGACCAAAACGTACTTCTGTATCAAAACGTTCTGCTTGTTTTTTAAAATCTTCCATCATTGCTGTACCATCAACACCATCAGGGTAACCTGGGTAATTATCAACTTCTGTTGTGGTTGTTAATTGTCCACCTGGTTCCATACCTGTATATATTACAGGCTTTAAATCAGCTCTTGCTGCATAGATGGCAGCTGCATATCCTGCTGGACCGGAGCCGATTATCAAACATTTTATTTTTTCTATAGTATCTGACATATTTTTTATGTTTTAAAAGTACAAATTTATAGTATTTTATATCTTTAATTTACGGTTGTTTATAATTTTTTACAATACAGTTATAATCAGTCGTTATGCTAATTTATAATGAGTTTCGTTAGTCGAAAAAAATAGACTTGTTTACAACTTTTAACAGAGAGGCATAATATTTGGAGTGAATTATTAGTTTTAAAATTTAATTAATAATTAAAATCTCTCTTATGAAAAAATTAGTAGTTACAAGTATTTTGTTAATTGGTTTAATATTTAATGTTTCTGCTCAAGAAGTTTCACCACATGCAATAGGTATAAGAACAGGTGATAATGATGGCTTTAATACTGAAGTTTCTTACCAACGTAAAATTAAAAGCAACAATAGGTTTGAAGCAACTCTAGGGCATAGAAATAATAAAAATTTTGATGCTTGGAAATTAACGGGAATTTATCAATGGGTAATGAATATTGATGGTGGATTTAATTGGTATGCCGGTTTTGGAGCAGGGTTAGGAAATTGGGATAATAAGACTACTTTAAATAGAAATGATGGCTTTTTTGTAAACGCTGCAGGAAATATTGGTGTAGAATATAATTTTGAAATTCCATTATTGATATCGATAGATTTTAGACCTGAAGTAGGTGTTATTAATGATATTAGTGATAACGATTTAGATTTTGATATAGCTTTAGGAGTACGATATCAGTTTTAAATAACATAAATTAGAACTTAGAATTTTAAAATCAATTATCTTTACGATAAATTGATATGCATTATGCTATTTTAGATTTTAATATGCTGAAAAGAATTCTAAAAAATAATTATATATTTTTTCTTTTTTTATTTGGGACAATTCATACGCAAAATGATATTGATGATACGCAACTACCACAACCTGAACCTAAAACAACTAGTTTTACTGTTTTTGGAGCAAGCCCTGATAAAGCGAACGATACCCTATTAAAAAAAATAAAAATTGCTACTAACTTTGATGATAAAGCAGATGCCATAATTGAGCTTGCAAATTTTCATATAGAGAAAGGGAATATCGATTCTATAAATTATTATGGTAATTACCTATTCAACGAAAGTTTAAAAATTAATAAAAATTACTTTTTAAGTGCTGCAGCCAATATCATTGCAATTGGTAAAAGAAAAGAAGGCTTAAATGATGAAGCTTTAAAATGGCATATTAAGGGTGTTGGATATGCTGAAAACTTGACAGATAAGCAATTGCTATATAGGCATAAGTTTGGAATAGGAATCATTCATTTTTTAAGAAAAGAATATACCAAAGCTCTTGATTTGTATAATGAATGTTTAAATAATACGCTAGATGTAAAGTTAGAATATGATATTTATAAGCGTTTAGGTGATATACATTTGGCTCAAGGTAATTTAAATGATGCTCATAAAGAATATATAAAATCCGTTACTTTTTATAAGTCGAATTCCTATAGTAAAGATCAACTCACAACAGAAATGCAATTAGGTATTATTGATGAAGAATTAAAAAAATATGATACAGCTTTTAATTATTATAATGAAGTAAAAGATGAAGCTTTGACAAAAGGTTTTTATGACTTGTATTTTAGAGCACAAAATAGAATTGGAAGACTATATTTTAATTTAAAAGAATATAATAACGCTCATATAGCGCTTTCTTCAGCTTATATCAATGCTGTTCAGTGGAATAATTTGGAGTATCAAAAAACAATCTTACGAAATACGAGACATGTTTATCTTGCACAAAAAGATTATAAGAATGCTTATAATGTAATGACCCAATATTTAAGTATATCTAATACAATACAAAAAAATCAAAATAAAAAGGAAATTAATGAATTAGAAGTTCAGTATAATACACTTCAAAAAGAAAATAAAATTCATCTTTTAGAAAAAGAACAAATCAAAAAAGAGAGTGAAATCAATCGTCAGAGAACATTAAAAATAAGTTTCTTGATTGGCTTTTTAGTGATATTAATTCCTGTAATTGCATTGTTGTATATGTATTATCAAAAACTACAAACACAAAGTAAATTAAATAAAATAAAAGAAGAGGTTAATCAGCAAAAGGTAAGTGGTTTATTAAAAGATCAAGAATTAGAACTTATCAAAGCAGATATAGATGGTCAGGATAAAGAACGCAAACGTATAGCGCAAGAACTTCACGACAGTATTGGTGGTAGCCTAGCAGGTATAAAACTACAGTTATCTAATACTGCCAATGATAATGAAAACTATCAGTTAATTGCCAAACAAATTGATGAGACTTATAATCAGGTAAGAGATTTATCACATAATTTAACACCCAAAAAATTTAACGAAAATGCATTTACATCCTTAGTGTCTCAGTATATTGAAAATATTAAAAAAGATAATAAAACCAATATCACATTTAGTCCACATCCCAAAAAAGAAATTAATAATATTGCAGAAAAGTTAAAAGTAGAACTCTATAAAATAATTCAAGAATTATTGACTAATGCATTTAAACATGCAAAAGCAAGTCATATAGATATTCATCTTAATAAATTAGATAATACCTTAAAACTCCTTTTTGAAGATGATGGTGTTGGATTCAATATACAGAATAGTAAAAAAGGAATTGGACTTAACAATATTAAAAATAGATTAGATGCTTTGTCTGGTACAATGAACATAGATTCATTACCAAACCGAGGCACAGTAATAGATATAGATATACCGATTAAATAAATTATGAAGTACAATATAATAATAGCAGACGATCATAAAATGTTTTTAGACGGAGTACTAAGTATTTTGTCAACTAAAGATGAATATAATATACTAATGACTGCCAGTTCTGGTAAAAATGTTATTAAGTATGTAGAGATTAATTCTACTGAAAAAATTGATTTGATTATCACAGACATTAGTATGCCTGAAGTTGATGGAATAACACTTAATAATTCTGTAAAGCAAACCAATCCGAATATAAAAGTATTAGTAGTGAGTATGCATATTGATACTGCAATGATTGATACACTTATAAAAAATGACGTTGATGGTTATGTACCAAAAAATGCCGAAAAAGAAGAATTGTTAACCGCTATAAAAACTATTTTAAAAGGTGAAAAATACTTTTCTAATATTATAAAGGAAGCTTATATGAAGAGCGTTTTTACCAAAGAAAAAGAAAAGTTGCAAGAGCTCACTCAAAGAGAGAAAGAGGTTTTAAAACTAATAGCCTTAGAACATACCACACAAGAAATAGCCGACCAACTTTTTTTAAGTAAACACACAATAGAAAGCTATCGTAAGAACCTGATTTCAAAACTCAATGTACGTAATCTAGCAGGTCTTACTAAATATGCTATAAAATTGGGCTTGGTTGACTAATCACATATCTTTTTTATTGGTTTTAAAATAGATACTCTGCGTATTTTCCGTAAACTCTCCAGTATCCAGTTTTTCTTTTCTTTTCTATTTGATTCATAACTTCTAACACCCAGTTTACAGGGATGGTATTTTCACGGTTTAAAGTGTTTGTTAACTTTCATTTATACTTCACTTTTGTACTGTCAATAATTCAAAACAAATAAAAGTATTGATAATAAATAGTATAACAATTATTAACTCAACCTGTCAGTAAGACAGGCTTAAAATTTTACATTATGATTTACGGAATTTCACTCATTTTATTAAGTATTATTGCAGTACCATCACTAATACTTTCAAAAAAACCAAATGCAAAAGAATTATTAGAAAAAATAGCACCTTACCAAGGTTGGATAGGTCTAGTTTTCTGTTTCTGGGGAATTTGGGGAATTATAACTGCCTTTTTAAATATAGGATGGTTAACATCAGCCCCTATATGGTGGGGTACTTTACTAGCTGGTAGTATAGTAGAAGCAGGCTTAGGCTTTATGTTAGGTTACGGGCTTATAAATAAAATGCTGTTGTCAGGCAATGAAGCGGCCAAAGGAAAAGCAGAGAAAATAAGAGAAAAAATAGCGCCAAAACAAGGCAAATTAGGTGTGTTAGGACTTATTGTAGGCGCATGGATGATTATTGCATCTTTTATGTTTGCAGTAGCATAAATAATAATTTAGAGATTACTTAAAAGTATATATTTTATATTCTTTTTTTTAGAGTTCGGGTTGGTTAATTAGAATGTGTTTTTGTGTATTGATTTTCAGAACTTTAATATACGAAATATTCTGCTTTTTCAATACTAAAAAATACCTTTTCTTACGTCGAACTCAGGTTTATAAAGATACATTTTATTATCTATCAAAAACAAATTTTAACAAATAGGATAACACTTTTTAAAATTCGAAAGTGTTATCCGATTTGTTGACGTTTTAAATCAAAGATTATCAATTATTATGATATTGATAAAAACAGAAAAACCTGTAAATCATAAGATTAACAGGTTTTTAGTAGAGATTGATTCTATAAAAAGTCGGGGTGAGAGGATTCGAACCTCCGATCTCTGGTCCCCCAGACCAGCACTTTA
>CAZHYX010000221.1:0-5581 GCA_964536675.1 uncultured Flavobacteriaceae bacterium | reverse complement strand
ATATTGTGAAAATTAAACAATTTCAATGCGACATTATGATGTTAAATTGGTATTAAACTCCCCTCCTTTTTTTAAGGAGGGGTGTGTTTTTGCCTCAAGCAAAAATTGGGGTGGTTCGTTACTTTATCCTAAATGTTCATAAAATAACATGTCAATTTCCCGGAGCTAACAAGGTAAAAGGATAATAAGGAACGTTTCTTAAAACCCAAAAAAGAATAACGATTATTAATATTATCAATAAATTTTTAGTGTTATTAAATATACTTTTAAAATTTTTAATAAAATATCTATTGATAAATTGTATGCCATAGTGATAGACAGCTGAGAGCAATCCGATAAGTAAAAGAATATTATTCTGTGCAGCTTTTATAAAGTCAAAATGTAGAAGATGATGTATTGCTCGTTGACTACCACAACCAGGGCAATAAATACCAGTGGTTTTATATAACGGGCATTTAAGCATAAAATCAACTTCATTAGGATTTATTGTAAAATAAAAAAATGCTATTACTCCGAAAAGTAATAGCATTATATAATGTTTTAATTTCATTAAAAATTATTGATTTTGTTGAACCTGCTCAATAAGGTCTTTGTACTGTTGCATTATTTGATCTACATCAGTAGTTACTATTCTGTAAACAAACCAAATAAGAATGAGTATTCCTATAATGAGTCCGATTTTAGAAGTAAGACTACCGGTATTAGCATTATTAATTCCGGTATAAGTATCAGGGTTTTCTTCATGAAGTGCTTTTGCTTTTTTAGCAGAATTCATTCCAATAAGGCCTAAAATAATTCCTGGGCCAGGAATAAAACAACAACAAAATGTACTTACTATTGATACTATGCCTAAAATTAGTGAGCCTTGAGAATGTGGTAATTTTTGTTTTTCCATTGATTTTGGTTTTTAGTTTAGAAAATTTTAAAAAAATAATTGCTTAGCATTAATACTAAGTTGGTAATAAATAAATATAATAATATTTTATGTCCTTTTTTAAAGTCAAATTTTAAATGTAGCCCTAAAAACACAAACATAATAATCAATGTATAAATTGCAGGATACATATAAAAGGCTTCTGAAAATTCACCTTTTAATAAATGAATTATAGAACGTTGCATACCGCAACCACTACACTCCACATCAAGTTGCTGTTTCCATTGGCAGGATAACATATTTTCCTCTAAAAAAGATAATAAACTCATAATATTAGTTTCTAACTGTCTTTTTTAAGTACTTTTTTAGTTGTTAAACCATAATCAAAAGTATCAAATTGTATAGTAATGCCATTTACGTTTATCAACTTTAAAAAATCAATTATAAAAGTAGTATCATATATTTCTTGATATTGATTAGGACTAGTAGTCCTTAAATCTGACTGAATGGTATCCGCGTCTAAATAATCAGGTATGCCGTCACTATCATTATCATTAGTAACTGACTCTTCAATAGTTGGTACTCCATCACCATCATCATCATTGTCTAAATAATTAAGTATTCCATCACCATCTGTATCATCAGTAGCACCCTCATCTATTGTTAAAATACCATCATTATCATCATCCCAATCTTTAAAGTTTTCAAAAGTATCTCCATCAGTATCTAAACTATCATTCGGGTCTTCATCAATAGTATCTTCATCATCTTCGGTCATTGTAGTAGTAACTATTAAAGTACCACTACCATTCCATTCATTTATAATTGTAGGACTTGTTGGGGGTATGTTCTGACAAAAATATCCTGTTGTTGGGTTCTCATCAAAAGTTCTGTAGGTAATTGTTTGAGCTCCATTTTCTGTTAAAGTAAAACTATCATCTCTTACTTGAGTAAAGAACTCATCATCAGTATTATCTTCATTTAATTCAATAATTAATGTTTCATTTTCATCTATTTTAAAAAGTACTAATTCACCACAATTATTAACTGTACTATCAGAAAAATCAAAACTAGGAATATCTTTATTACCATCATCGCATGATAAGGTAAATACAATTAAAAGAAATCCAAACAATTTTTTCATCTGAACAAAAGTAGGAGTTTTATATTATAGAATAAAAAATACTTACTATTAATTTTAGTTACTTTTGCTTAAGTTTTAAAAACAATGGACACAATTTATCTAGATAATGCCGCTACTACACCAATTGATAACGATGTAATAGATACCATTACTGAAGTTATGAAGGTTGTATATGGCAATCCGTCTTCCATACATCAGTTTGGTAGAAAAGCCAAGACTATTGTAGAAGAAGCACGAAAAAGCATTGCAAAACATTTTAATGTTACTGCGGGTGAAGTTGTATTTACTGCCGGAGGTAGTGAAGCAGATAATTTGATTCTAAGAAATGCTGTTGAAAACCTTCAAGTTAAACATATTATTAGTTCTAAAATTGAACACCATGCAGTATTACATACAATTGAATCAATTGTAAATGAGTTTGATATTAGGGTTAGTTATGTGACCCTTGACGAAAAAGGTCAAGTTAATTATAAACATCTTGAAGAATTATTACAAAATAATTCAGAAAAGGTCTTGGTAAGTTTAATGTATATCAATAATGAATTAGGGAATATATTAGATATTAAAAAGGTGTGTAGTTTATGTTCAGAATACAATGCTTTATTTCATTCAGATACTGTACAAGCTATTGGTCATTACCCAATTAATCTACAAGAAAAGCCTATTGATTTTATGGTGGCAAGTGCACATAAATTTCATGGACCTAAAGGGGTGGGTTTTGCTATTATTAAAAAAGGCTTTGGTATAAAGCCATTGTTGATTGGAGGAGAGCAGGAGCGTGGTGCGCGTGCAGGTACCGAAAATGTACATAATATTGCAGGAATGCAAAAAGCATTAGATATCGCCATTGCCAATCTTGATAAAGATGCTAAATATATAAGCGAGTTAAAGAAATACTTTATTAATCAATTAAATGATTTAGATATTGATATTCATTTTAATGGATGTTCAGCTGAAATGGATAAAAGCTCATATATCATTCTAAATGTACGTTTACCTAAAGATTTACCAATGTTTTTGTTTAACTTAGATTTAAAAGGAATCGCTGTTTCGGGTGGTAGTGCTTGTCAAAGTGGAAGTAATAAAGGATCGCATGTGTTGAATACCATACTTCCTGAAATAGAAGCTCAAAAAACATCTGTACGTTTTTCATTTAGTAAATATATTACTAAAAAAGAACTTGATTTTACGATAGAGGTGATTAAAGAATTGGTTTAATTACTTAAGCAGTCTTTAATAATTTTGAGTGAGATGGAATAATAGAATTTTTTGATCTTTTTGATTCGTCTTAAAATAAGTTTACAGTTAAATAATAATGCAGATAGTATTTTACTATCAAATGTTGAAGTTTTCTATTAAATCAAAAAAATAAAATGAATAAGTTATTTGATTTCAAACATATTAAAGGCGATTTATTCGGCGGTATTACTGCAGGAGTAGTTACATTACCACTTGTATTAGCTTTTGGGGTAAGTACAGGTCTCGGACCGAGTGCAGGTCTTTATGGAGCTATTTTTATTGGTTTCTTTGCAGCATTTTTTGGTGGAACAAATACCTTGATATCCGGACCTACAACTCCAATGACAGCAGTGAGTATGATAATTTCAGTCGATATAATTGCAAGTTTTAACGGAGATATATCTAAAGCATTGCCAATAATCTTAACAGTATTTTTATTAGCAGGAATAATACAAATAGGTATAGGCTTAATTGGATTAGGAAAATATATAAAATATGTTCCATATCCGGTAGTATCTGGTTTTATGACCGCAATCGGAGTCATTATTTTAACTACTCAACTTATACCAACTTTGGGCTATTATCCAAAAGAAGACAAGGCATTTGTAGAAGAGTTTGAACCCTATGCTAAAGAAGCTATTTATAACAAAATTTTAAAAGAAGAAATTGGTGAAGGGACCTTTGTATTAGAAGATTTTGAAAAATCTAAAAATAAATCTAAAAAGATTACTCAAGAAGAAATTTATTCGAAATCTAAAATACTAGCAGCAAAAGATGCTTCTGGGGTATTAGGTTCTTTAAAAATACTACCAAGGGCAATAAAAAATATTAGTTGGATAGAGTTTTTGTTGGCTTTAGGTACAATTTTTATTATTTATGGGTTTAAGCGAATAACAAAAAAAATTCCAAGTTCATTAGTTGCATTAGTTGTAATGTCTAGTGTTGCTGTAGGTTTTGGTATAGACTATCGTAAAATTGCTGAAATTCCAAGTGGATTGCCAGTACTTAATTTAGATATTTTTACCGGTTTTAGTTTTAGCACTATTGTACCCTATATATTTGCCGCAGTAACTTTAGCTTTTTTGAGTACTATTGATACTTTATTATCATCAGTAATAGCTGAGAGTATGACAAAAACTAAAAACAAACCAAATAAAGAATTAATAGGGCAAGGAATTGGAAATATTATTGGATCTATTTTTGGAGGTATACCAGGAGCAGGAGCTACCACAAGAACGATAGTTAATATTGATGCAGGTGGAAAAACTAGACTGTCAGGAATGATATCAGCAGTGTTTTTACTTGTAGTTTTATTAGTTTTAAGTCCCATTGCATCTTTAATACCTTCAGCCGTTTTAGCAGGAATATTAATTACAATTGGGTTTGGTGTAATAGATTATAAAGGTTTAAAAGCGATACCTTTTATGCAAAAAGCTGAAGTTGTAATTATGCTAATCGTTTTGATATTATCAGCAGTATGGAATCTTGTTTTTGCAGTTGGAATAGGATTGGTAATTGCATCGTTAATATTTATGAAAAAAATTGGAGATGCAACTTCTGAGCATTCTAATGTAAAATCATTATTCAAGGAAGATGCATGGACAGATGAGCATAATTTTCCAGAAAGTTTAAGAGAAAAAGTGTTTATTAAACACATAAAAGGACCATTATTTTTTGGTTCTACAAGTGACTTTCAAGAACTAATGAAAGAAGTACCCAATACTGCAACAACTATTATTATAAGAATGGGGCGAATGCAATATATAGATCAATCTGGATTATATACTTTAGAAGATGCATTAAAAGAATTAGTAAGTCAAAATAAAAAAGTGCTATTGGTTAATGTTTTAAAACAACCCAAGGTTTTATTAGAAAGAATAAATATTATCCCTGATTTGATACCAGAAAATCAAATATTTAATGATTTTGATACAAGTTTAAAATGGATTGAAAAAACTGGTTAAATTTGGTGTAATTTCATAATTGTGTTAAAAATAAATTGGTTTTATGAAACGAACATGTTAAATTTTTCTCACATAAAGGAATGATTAATAGTGAACCAGCCTTCGGCGGGCGGGCAGTATGTGACCGTTAAAAAACAATAAATATAAACACATAAAATTATTAATTTCGATTTCTAGTACCCGGTTTACGTCTATTCTTGTTTTTATTTCTCCAATTATTATTTTTAGAATTTGAAGACCGTTGTTGCTTCGAATTATGATGCTGTTTAGGTTTGTTTGATGAGATGTCGTCATCTTCAAAATTAAGAAACGGATGTTCTGTTATTACTGGAATTTTCTGATTAATCAACTTCTGTATGT
>CAZHYX010000220.1:0-5594 GCA_964536675.1 uncultured Flavobacteriaceae bacterium | reverse complement strand
GATATGGTTGCGTTTCAATGAACTATATCCGATGATAAGCGAAGTACGGTGAAATTAGGTTAAGAAGCAAACTAAATTAACTGGTCGTTTTTTTAGGGTGCAATCTTAAGAAGAACAACGATGCTATAAAGCCTATCAAAGAAAAAACAGCCAACATCATAAACACATGTTGGTGGCCTGTTCTTCCAGGTGAGTTATCAAGTAAATAACCCATCATAGGACCTGCAAAAATATCCGGTGTATACCCAATAAATGAAATTACACCAACGGCAGTACCTGTTAATACTATAGGTATATTGCCTTCTTCCATCACAGCAAAATAGAGTACACGTGCAGCATAAACTCCTAAAGCAACCAAAAACATCGATAGTAAGAAAAAGACATTCATTGAAGGATCAATCAAATCAGAAGCAAATAATATAGCTCCAATTATAGAAATTCCAAAACCAGCTACCAAATAAATAGATGCTCTGGTGCGGTCTGCTAAAAAGCCAATAAGCACGCCAACAACTGGTCTAATGAATAACAAAAACGTCCCAGTTTTTGCGGCATCAACTTCATTGTATAACATCACTTCTTTGGCATAGAGTGAGAACACATCGGTTATTTTATAGCCTACATACGCACATAAAATAATGATCATTAATAACCAGACAGCTGGTAATTTCAATACTATTTTTATGTTTTGAATAGATTGTTTTTTGATGAGTATTTCGTCTACCGTTTTATTTGGTAGTTTCATAAAAAAGAAAACTAAAAATCCGATAATAATTACCAAAACTGATGTAACACGAATCACATAAATAAAAGCTTCATTTAGTTGAATCTCTGTTGCTGTAGTAACATCATCTGGTAATAAAAATGAAAAAATTAATACACCTAGCGAACCAAATAAGGCACCTACCAAACCACGACCTCCATCTAAAAAACCGAATGCTTTACCTTGCGATTCCATTCCTCCCCAAATACGAGTAGCTTTTATCATGGCTGCCCAAAAAAGGAATATGGTGGTAAACCCCCAATAACCATATAGTATTTTAAGTTGTAAATAATTTGGTTTGGTAGCTAGGTAAAACCCGCCTAAAGCTGTAAGCCAAAGCGCTGTTGCCATCAACTTATGAGGTTTAAATCTATCTGCAAGAACACCTCCAAATAAATAAGAAATTAAAGCAGTAATACCATATACCGAAAAACAAAGACCAATCTCTAAATTTGTAAGATTAAAAGTGGTTAAAAAAGTAGGTCTAAAAATACGTGCTAAAACAAATGGCAGTATAAAGACAGCCTCTCCTGCTAAAATAAGTAGAAGAATAAAACTATATTTTGATTTTACTTGTTGTTTAATAATGCCTGATTATTATAGTTAAACGAATTGTTGAAATTCCAGTTTAAATAAGGTTTGACCAAATTTGTTAACTAATATATTAAGTTAAAATACAAATTAAATTGATATGTTATTAATGAACATGTTTCTAACTACTCTAGTTTTATTTCTAACTCTGGAAGGGTTTTAAACCCTTCCAGAGTTAGAAATAAAAAGAAAAATGAGTCAATGTCATGCGCTATTCATCAGTTCTTCAATCTCCTCGACTTCAATTGGTATATTTCGCATCAAGTTAAAAGGCTCTCCTTTTTCTTGTATCACCACATCATCTTCTAATCTGATTCCAAACCCTTCTTTTGGAATATAAATTCCGGGTTCAACAGTAAAAACCATATTGGCTTGCATGGGTTCAGTTAAAATTCCGTAATCATGTGTGTCTAATCCCATATGATGTGAAGTGCCATGCATAAAATATTTTTTATATGCTGGCCAGTCCGGGTTTTCATTTTTTACATCGGTTTTGTTTAATAAGCCTAATCCTAATAATTCAGAGGTCATCACTTTACCAACTTCAACATGATAGTCAGCCCAGATATTTCCGGGAGTTAACATTTTGGTAGCTTTATTTTTGACACGTAATACAGCATTATATACTTCTTTTTGACGTTTGGTAAATGTACCAGAAACAGGTACCATTCTAGTCATGTCACTACTATAATTTGCATATTCTGCACCTACATCCATTAAAATAAGTTCTCCAGGCTTACATTCTTGATTATTTTCAATATAATGCAACACATTGGCATTAGTGCCCGAAGCAACAATAGGTGTATAGGCAAATCCTTTAGAGCGGTTTCTTAAAAATTCATGCATAAATTCGGCTTCAATTTCGTATTCCATGACACCGGGTTTTACAAAACCTAAAATACGTTTGAATCCCTTTTCAGTAATATTACATGCTTTTTGAATTAGGTCTAATTCTATCTGATCTTTAACTGAGCGTAAACGTTGTAAAATAGGATTGCTTTTTGCCACCGTATGCGCAGGATATTTATCTTTTAACCATTTGATAAAACGATCTTCTCTGATTTCAGTTTCTACATTGGCTCTGTAATGTTCATTGGTATTTATATAAACTGTTTCGCATTGCGTCATTAATTCAAACATGATTTTTTCCATGTCTTGTAACCAATATACAGTTTTGATTCCGCTAGTTTTGAATGCAGTTTCTTTGGTTAGTTTTTCGCCTTCCCAAACAGCAATATGCTCATTGGTTTCCTTTAAAAATAGTATTTCACGATGACTTTCTTTCGGACAATCAGGAAACAAAACTAAGATACTTTCCTCTTGGTCAACACCACTTAAATAAAAAATATCTCTATGTTGTTGAAACGGCAAAGTACTATCTGCACTTATCGGATAAATATCATTTGAATTAAAAACCGCCAAACTATTTGGTTTTAATTGTGTTGTAAAATTTTTACGATTTTTGATAAAAAGACTCTTATCTATTGGTAAGTATTTCATAGAAAAAATTGTATTAGATAACAAATCTATAAATTTGCTAAGATTAAGACGCTTGTTTAATGAAATACTTCTTACTAATTTTTATTTTCTTACTGATGAGCAGTTGCTCACCTAAATTACGGCAATCATTTTCTAAGGTATCTTCACCTGAAAAAACATGGGTATTATTTCATCCGTTTAAGGCAAAAAAAGCATTTTATATTTCACTTGAAGCAGAAAGGATCAAAGATTCAATTAAAAATAACGGAAACATAGGGAATGATAATAATGGCGGACAGTTAGACGCATTTAAACATAGTTTTTGGATGGCAAGATTGTCGCAAAGTATTGGAAAAAGAGCAGCATTTAGTTTAGGAAAAGCCCATGAAAAGGGAAATCATAAAACCTTTAAAAAAAACAAATTAGAAGATGGGTTTTTGCCAGATAAACAATCATCTGAAATGGATTTGTTTAATAATTTTATTGGAATTAGTATAGGAAAAGTAAATAAGAAAATCCCAAAAGCGGTACTTATTAAAAAAGTTTTAGATTCTTTACAACAAGGTAAACTTAGGATTTTAAATAAAGATAATTTAGGGAATTTTTTAGATTGTCAAGGTCAAATTATTCCATTAGACTCTTTAAAAGGTAAGTGGGATACTAAAAAATGTTTGGTGTCGTCTAGAACGTCACTGCGAAGGAAGAATGACTGAAGCAGTCTTTTCAACAGATTGCCACGCTTTGCTCGCAATGACATGGTTATTATCATTCAGAGTGAAGAGTAACGAAGCGAAGAATCTTTTATACATACATTGATGTTCTTCAACCCTTCCGTTCGCCTTTAGCGGACACCTTCCCTTGCAAGGGAAGGAATTAAATTCTAACTACAAATTAGAATTATTACTAAATTTTCCATTCTGTCATTCAGAGTGAATCTCGATAGTTCTTGAGAATGGGTCTTTGATTTAAGGTATGTTACTTATTTTGTCAGAATCAAAATTCTCCTCCTTTTTAAGGAGGAGTGGATTTATGTGTGCGAGAGCAAAACATAAAGACGAGGTGGTTTTTTACTCTTTCAATTCTTTATAATCCTTAAATAAACTCAAATTCAACGCTTCAATTTTCTTTCTATAAGTAACCCAATCATCTTTATAAAAAACACTGATTTTATCCATTATTTCATTTACTTTTTCATTAGCATTTTTTACCAATTGTTTTTCTGTTCTTCCTGGCTCTTGTAATAAAGAGCCCACATAACGCCTAGCTGTATATAAAAAAGTAATGGGTGTTGGGTCGGGATTTCTAGTTATACCTTGTCTTTTATCTTCTTCACCTATCGCACTATCAATCAAGCTATTAATAGATTTTATAATAATAACACTTTCTTTAATAACATTTTTATATTTCACACTGTCGCTTGATTTTAAATGTTTTTTATATTGTTCGGTGATTTTTTTAGATGCAATCAATTGGGCAACTGCTTTTCCTGTTATACCCATCTTGCTTTCAAGTTGTTTTAGTAAATCGTATTTTTGTTGCAAAACGCTTTGAGGCATATTGACTCTTGGGTCATAAGCAACAGTAATCATCGTAGAATCTTTCGCTTTTTTGTACTGCATTACAATTTTATAATCACCAGGTAACACAGTAATACCTCTAGGTTCTGAAGCATTTTCTTTAGGAGCTTTTCTTGACGGTCCGCGTACACCTTTTTCATTTAAGCTCCAATAAGTTCTATGCAATCCGTTTTCTTTAGGTGCTTTGTATTTTAATGTTCTGATTAATTTATTGCCGGCATTGTACACTTTTAAAGTAATAGAATCCTTTTTCTTCTTATCAGATTTTTTGTCAGACTCAGGCTTGTTAATACTATAACTTATCATTGCACCACGCTTTCTGTTTTCGCCATTAAACATTGCATTTCCGCCAAAACGAGTACCATTGGCTTGCTGAATTTGATTTATATATGCTTTTGGTGCTTTAAAAACCTTTAAAGTTTTGTTTAATTCTTTTACACCATTAGTTGCCAATTCGCGTAAAGGTCTGATATCATCTAAAACATACATAGAACGTCCGAAAGTAGCAATATTCAAGTCATGTTCACGAGGGTGAATGAGTAGATCCATCGTTGGTACGGTTGGGTACTCATTTGTCCATTTTATCCAAGTTTTAGCTTCATCAATGCTTACATACAAACCGGTTTCAGTACCTAAAAAGAGTAATTTTTCCTGAACAGGATCTTGTATTAATGCTAATGAATACCCAAAAATTTCAGGTTTATTATCTAATAAACTCTCCCAGGTTTTTCCATAATCTCTGGTTCTGAATAGGTAAGGTTTAAAATCGAAATTTCTATAGTTATTGACAACAGCATAGACTTCACCTGCATTAAAAGGAGAGGCTTTTAATTGTGCAATCCAACTTCCTTTAGGGAAGCTTTTAATTTTAGGTGTAATATTCGTCCATGATTCTCCACCATTTCTTGAGAGCTGAATTTGTCCGTCGTCAGTACTTACCCAAAGCAATCCTTTTTCTAAATGGCTAGGAGTGATAGTTAAAATTGTACAATGATTTTCTGCACCAGTAGCGTCCATTGTAATACCACCACTTTCATGTTGTTTCTGTTTTTCAGGATCATTTGTAGTTAAGTCAGGTGAGATAATTTCCCATTCATGACCTTTATTAGTTGTTTTATGTACAAACTGACTTCCAAAATACAAGGCTTCATTATCAAAAGGGTCTATTGCAATAGCAGCATTCCAGT
>CAZHYX010000219.1:0-5608 GCA_964536675.1 uncultured Flavobacteriaceae bacterium | reverse complement strand
GTAGTTTAGATATTTTATAATTCGTCTAAACTATTACTTGCTAATTCATTATAATTCTTTTGAAGTTTATTTAATAAAATACCATAAAGTAATCTATAGAATAACCAGACTAGAACAACCGTTACCAAAACAAATATAAGAGCTAATGCCCATACTAAAACCATATTTGTATCTTCAGGTAACTTTTCAAGAAATTCAGTGGAATTAAACATTTTATAGAATAAGACACTTGCCATAATAGGAATCATAGCCAAATTAAACCATATATAATGCTTAACAGTTCTTCTTGTTTTAATAATATTTTGCATTAATTCTTTAGGATTAGAATTGACAGAGATAGATCTATAATTTTTATAGAATCGAAAAACAAAATAAATAATAACTATATAGATAATTATATAAAATATAGTAAAAAAGCTAGATAAGCCTAATTCTTTTGTAAGTTCTACATTTTTGTCATAATCTATAAAAAGATAACCTAGATGTGGTATAATAAGTTCTAATACACTAATTATAAAAATCCATTTTACAATAGAAGATGATTTTTTATGAATTAGTTTAGACAACTCTTCTTTTGATAATTTAGGAAGTGTACTTTCTTGTTTCTTCCAATCTTTTTTTAATAATTCTAATTGATCCATAGTTTACGGATTTAATATTTTTCTCAATTTATTCTTTACTCTATTCATTTTCACTCTGGCATTTACCTCAGTAATACCCATAGTCTCAGAAATTTCTTTATAATTTTTATCTTCTAAATATAAAAAGATCAAAGCTTTTTCTATATCAGATAAATGATGTATTGCCTTGTATAATATTCTCAACTGTTCTTCTTCAGTCTCATCATATTCAGATGATTTTATCTTATACAATACCGAATCAAAATCTTGTGTTTTGATTCTTCGTTTTGACTTTCTATACAGTGTAATAGCAGTATTTAATGCCACTCTATACATCCAAGTACTAAACTTAGCTTCGCCTCTAAATTTCGGGTATGCTTTCCATAGCTGGATAGATATTTCTTGAAACAAATCATTATGAGCATCTTGATTATTAGTGTATATTCTACACACTTTATGCACGATATTTTGATTTTTTTCTAAGTCAGTTACAAATTTATGTTCAAGTTCTTTTGTCAAGGTTAGGTTGATTTCTAACTTATAAGTATGATAGATTAATGATTTGTTACAAAATGTTAATATTTATTAAATGGTTTTAATAAATATTGTTTAAGAATGCTTTATTTTTTCTTTGAGGTAATCAGAAAGACGTAAACTTAAAGCTACAAGTGTCAAGGTTGGATTTGCAGCACCAGCTGTAGTAAAACAAGAAGATCCTGCAATAAACAGGTTATCAATATTATGAACTTTACAATTAGAATCTACAACTCCTTTTTTAGGGTCATTATGCATTCTGGTTGTACCCATATGGTGCATGCCTGCACCAGTAAATTTTGGCCATGAGGCGTCATTTTTTTCAAGTAAATAATCCATTAATTTGACCCTACCAATTTCGGCAATTCCTGTTTGTCGACCTATGAGTTCATACATTTTTCGAATACTTCTTTTTTCAAGTGAAGTTAGTACCCAATGTAAATTAGCTCTAGGTACTCCTAATGCATCTTTTTTATTTCCCAATGTAATTCTAGAAGTAGGGTTTGGTGCTTGTTCAATTCTAGTAAAGAGTTCATAGGCTCTATCGATATTTTTTTTAGTACTTTCCTTATATGTTAAAAGTCTTTTTTTAATCTTTTCAAGAGTAGATAATTTATTTTTTCTTGGATCTTCGTTGTTAGAAATATCTAATCTTGGTTTAAGTGATCTTGCTTCGTCTAAAGGAAAAAGGGAAACTGTACCATTTAAAATTTTATGCTCTTTTTGTTTTGACGCTTTAATAGCAAGTTCAGCCCTAGCTTTAGTTTCACCATAATTAAATAAATATAAATCCATAGGAAAAGATTTAGTAAGCCATAATTCTGCAGACTTTATCTCTAGATGTTCCATAAAATATCGACCTACAATATCATTCTCATTTCCAATCCCATTAGAAATTTGTTTGTTTGAGGCTAATAACAATCTAGGATTTTGTATACCGCCACTAGCCAAAATAAAATACTTTGCTTTTACTTTATGCTTTTTTTTACTAAGATTCTTTATTGTTACTTCTTCTATATTACTGAGGTTTTTATAAGCTGATATATTTGTAACATTTGCATAGGTGTATAGGTGGATATTTTTGGCATTAACAATTTCGTCTTTATACTTTGACCCAAAACGTGTCGGAGGGCTAAACTGCCACATTTTATTCCAAACAACATCGTTATTAATTGGAAATTTAATCAATGATGAATCCTTTTTTTGCCAGTACTTCAAACTAAAGTTTTTAGAATGTAACTCTAATTTTTTTATTGCCCTATCATAAAAAGTATCTAAATCTTTTTTAGTAATTGGCCAACCGCTATTTTCTACCCAATCTCTCTTTTGAAAATCAATCTCGTCAAAAAGGGCACAATAGCCGGCCCAATGTCCAGTTGTTCCCCCAAAATAATGTAAATGTGTTGCTTTTAACGGGAAGTATTTTTGCCCAGTAGTTTTACCTTTATAAAAATTTTGTATATCATTATCATATTCAAATCCACCTCCTTCTAGAAGAATAACCTTATAAGGAGTATTCACCCATTCTAAAGCAATACTAATACCAGCGGCACCAGCACCTATAATACATAAATCTCCTTCAATTATAGAATTATTCTCTAGCTCCCTGGCATCAATATGCATATTGAATTAACTATTAATTAGTGAAAAAAGCGCACATTGACGTACTTCAGTTTTAGATAGAATCCATCCATCTATAATAATAGTACTACCAACTATAAAATCATTTTTTATTTTTTTTCTTATTGAATTTTGGACTAATAATTTATTAAATAATTTGGAAGGTTTTTTTTCACTTTCATTTTTTAATATTAGGTTTTTGAGTATATGTTTATTGGTTTCACCTGATACTAAAGTCATGTATAAACTACCTATTTTATGAATATTTTCTGAGTTGTAAATATGCGCCAATGAGATAGGGTTAGCTATTATTTCATCAAAACTTGGTTCAGTACTGCAATTTGAAAATGGTAGAAGAATTGCAATTGTAGCGACTGAAGAAGTCCAAATAAAAGTACGCCTTTTCATAAAAATTTTTAAGTTAGGAGACTAAATTAATTATAATATATCAATAAACAATATGTTTTTATAAAAATCAGATTTAATAGTATGACACTTCATCCTAAAAAAACTACAATTCAGTATTTGTTTTTAGTGTACTGTTATATCATGAAAGATATTTGCAGTATCAAAATAAAAATAGATGAAACCAATTATAATCTTAATCTTTTCTTTTTTCATAGTTCAACTAAATGCTCAAACCACAATATCTGGTAAAGTATCAGATAAAAAAGGCGAACCTATAATTGGTGCAAATGTATATTTAGAAAATACCTATGACGGAGCAACTACAGATATTGATGGTAAATTTTCTTTCTCAACGAATGAAACAGGAGAGGTGACATTGGTAGTTTCGTATGTGACTTTTCAAACCTATAAGCAGACGACAAATGTTAGTTCATTAAATAAGCTGAAGATTGTTTTAAAAGAATCAATAAATACCTTAGATGCTGTGGTATTAACAGCTGGCTCGTTTCAAGCAGGTAATCGTTCTAAAGCAACGGTAATGAATTCATTAGATGTAGTCACTACTGCCGGAGTTGCTGGCGATTTTATTTCAGCATTGCAAACCTTACCAGGTACACAAACTGTAGGCGAAGACGGGCGCTTATTTGTACGTGGTGGTACCGCAGAAGAAACACAAGTTTTTATTGACGGTTTACAAGTATTTAGACCATATTCACCAACTGCAAATAATACACCTACACGTGGTAGATATTCTCCTTTTTTGTTCGATGGTATTACTTTTAGTACCGGTGGTTATTCTGCCGAATATGGTAATGCTTTGTCAAGTGTATTATTATTGACCACTATTGATCGTCCAAAGCAAAATGAAACAAATCTATCATTTATGTCGCTTGGAGGTGGAATTGGTCATACTAAAGTATGGGAAAAAGATGCACTTACCGCTAATATTCAATATATAAATTTAGCTCCTTACAATGAATTAGTACCAAATATTAATAGTTGGAACAAACCATTCGAATCACTTTCTGGAGAAGCCGTTTATAGACATGACACCAAAAATGGGTTGTTTAAATTTTATACCGCCTATGACTTTTCAAGATTTGATGTTGAACAGGAAGATATTAATTTTGAAGACCTTGTAAGATTTAATCTAAAAGATAATAATTGGTACACAAACCTATCGTATGATGGTTTTATTAGTGATAAAACAAAGTTAATAACAGGATTGAGCTATAGCAATAGTAAAACAGAAGTTGTTACCGGTAATGTTGATCTAACAAACAAAGAAAACTCAGTACATTTAAAAGCAAAACTAAAACATTCATTCAGTAATCAGTTTAAATTGACTTATGGTGCAGAGTTTTTGTCAACTCATTTTACTGAAGATGGCTTGGCAAATCAAACCAATAATTTTAATTACTCATTTACCAATAAGATCAGTGCAGCTTTCGCGGAAACTGATATATTCTTTTCTAATGACTTTGCAGGTAAATTTGGCGTTAGGGTAGAACACAATGCACTATTTGACGAAACTGTTATCTCACCACGAATATCATTTGCCTATAAGTTGAACAAGCAAGCACAATTATCATTAGCTTATGGAGACTTTTATCAAACACCTCAAAATAATGAATTAAAAATTGAGCAAAATTTAGCTTTACAAAAAGCCACGCATTATATTTTAAACTATCAATATAAAAAGGATAAACAGTTATTTAGAGCCGAAGTATTTTATAAAGATTATGATAGATTGTTACAATATGAGTCAGAATTTGGGCAACCATCGGCAAATTTCAATAATAACGGATTCGGTTTTGCAAAAGGCATAGACATCTTTTGGAAAGACAGTAAAAATATCAAGAATTTACAGTACTGGTTGTCGTATTCTTATTTAGATACTGAGCGTAAATTTCAAAATTTTCCAACTGAAGTAATGCCCAGTTATGCAACAAAACACAATGCTTCATTGGTAACAAAATTATGGATTGACGATCTACGTTCACAAGTTGGCATGACCTATAATTTTGCCAGTGGTAGACCGTATAACAATCTAAATTCAATGACGTTTATGGATGGAAAAACAAAGTCATATAATAGCGTTAATATGAATTGGAGTTACCTAATTTCACAACAAAAAATACTATTTGTATCGGTTTCTAATGTATTTGGTTTTAAGAATGTATTTGGTTATGATTATGCAAATAACCCTGATATAAATGGTACTTTTCAACGTCAAGCCATTCTACCAACTGCAGACCGCTTCTTTTTTGTAGGTTTCTTTTGGACCATTAGTGATGATAAAACAAAAAATCAATTAGATAATTTATAACAAACATGATAAATACTAAAATAATACGAACTTTAAGAAATGATATTTTTATGAACTTTGGCATTCCTGTAGACCAACTTGCCCAATGTCATTAAGT
>CAZHYX010000218.1:0-5650 GCA_964536675.1 uncultured Flavobacteriaceae bacterium | reverse complement strand
CTTATTTTAAAATGAAAAAGTAAACAATATTCTCAGAAAATAATACCATTTCTATCAATATTTTTAGTCTATAGACTAAATGATTATTTTAGGTTTAACTACTGATCAAAATCATTTTATTCTTTCTTTAATCCATATATTAAAACTATGAAAATTTTGAGGTGCAACGCCATGACCTACAGGGTACTCTTGATAATTGTTCTTAATATCTAATTCATCTAGAAAAGGTGATGCTTTCCGACCCCAATCAACTGGTAATACTTGATCAACAGTACCATGAGAAATATAAAAATCTAAATTTTTATAGTTTTCTTTTTCTAAATTTTCTGGGTTTAGTTCAGGATTGATATAACCACTCAAAGCAATAACGTGTTGTATTTTGTTAGGATAATTCAAAGCTACGGCATAACTTAAAATAGTACCTTGACTAAAACCGAGTAAGAAAACATTGTTAATGTCAACTTCAAAATTTGTTAATACTTCATCAATAAAATTAGCAATGGTATCTCGGGCTTTGATGGCTTCAGGTATATCAGAAAACTTACCATCAGTTGTATCAAAGTGAATGGTGTACCATGCATAACTACCAAACCCTAATGTTAGTGGTGCTCTTGCACTGATAATCAATAATTCATCTGGCAATTCTTCAGCAAAAGAAAATAGATCTTGTTCATTACTACCATAACCATGAAGTAGTATGAGTAGGGGAGGTTTTGAACTGTCAATTTTAGGTTTTCTTACTAAGTATTCTAAGGATAGGTTTGTCATAATTTAAGATAAAGCCTTGTTGTTTTAAATAACCCTCCTAGAGTTTAAAACTCTAGGAGGGTTAAAAATATAATTCGCACTTTTAGTGCGAATTCAAAATATAATAATTTATAAATGTTAACCTATACCTTTAAACCATTCTTGAAACATATCACCTAATAAAGGAATTTTCTTTTCTTGCCCTTGTAGTGCTCCTATAAAACCTAATACCCAAAATACAATAGGAATATACCCTATAATTGTACTTATTAATCCTAAATTAGCAAACCGGGCAATTAAGTTTATAACAATACCCAAAAGAATTATCCCTATCATTTGTCGAATATGGAAGGCGGCAAAAGAGTTCTTTTTATCTTTATTCATGAAAAAAGCGATAATTGTTCCTATAAAAGTAATGTAACTAATAATAGCCATTGTTTTTCCTTCTTGTACTGTTGTGTTTTCCATAATTTATTGTTGGTTTTAGTTAAGTTTTTGTAAAGATATTAATTTTTAGTTTAGTATTAATTTATTGTTAGCAAAAATACCATAAATTTTTCCTTTTAATCGTTTACCTAAAAATGCTGAATTTTTAGAAGTAGATAGTATGTTTTCTTCTTTAAATTCATATTCAATTTTAGGGTCAAAAAAAGTGATATCAGCTATTTCTCCAACTGTTATTACTGTATTATTGATACCAAAACGTTTACGCGGATTGGATGTTAAACCAGTAATAATCTCCTCTAATTCTAATATATTATTTACAGACCCTAATAAGCTTTCTAAACCAATAGTACCATTCATTGCACTTTCAAATTCCACTTTTTTATGTTCAATATCAATCGGATTATGGTCAGAGGTTATCATATCTATAGTTCCATTCTTAATACCTTTTATAAGTGCATTGGTATCATTTTTTGTCCGTAAAGGTGGTGTTACTTTGCAATTGGCATTAAAATTGTCTAATTCATCATCGGTTAAAGCTATATGATGTGCACTTACACTACAAGTTATATCTAATCCTTTTTTCTTGGCTTCAGCAATGAGTTTGACTGATTTTGCTGTAGAAATTGTTGGAATATGTAATTTACCACCTGTATATTCTAGTAAAAATAAATCTCTAGCTATTTGTAATTCTTCCGCCAAAGCGGGATTTCCTTTTAAACCTAATAACGTACTATTTTTCCCTTCATTGGCAGATCCGCTATTGGCAATTGTATTATCTTGGGGGAAACTGAGTATTAATCCGTTAAAATTTTGAGCATATAACAATGCTATTTTCATTAGGTTGGCATTACTGATAGGTATATTATAATCGCCAAATGCAATGGCACCAGAGTTTGACATATCATAGAGTTCAGCAAGTTCTTTACCTTTTGCTTGTTGTGTTAAATTTGCAATAGGATATAATGCTACAGCATGGTTATTGGCCTTATTAATTAAAAATTCAACAGCTGATTTATTATCAATTAACGGATTTGTATTTGGGTTTAATGCTACTGCTGTAAATCCACTTTTTGCAGCTACTTTTAATCCGTTTAAAATAGTTTCACGTTCTTCATAACCAGGTTCACCAAAAGAAACACTCGTATCAAACCATCCGGCAGAAATATGTAAGTTTTTAAGTACTATTTCTTTATATTTTTTAGGATTTTTAATGCTTACTGCAATATTAGAAATTTTCCCATTTTCAATTAAAATATCACATATTTTTTGATGAAACTTACTGTGATAATCAATTATTTTTGCTGATTTTATAAGTATGTTCATGGTTTTAGAAATTTAAGTAAAAATATTTCTGTTACTAAAAATAATAATGCCAGTACTAAAAATAACTGCCATAAGTTGGTTGTTTGATGTTTTTCTGAAACCATTGTAAAAGTATTATTTACTGAATTGATATGTGTAATATTTGAGGCTTCTTTAAAATGTTCTTTGATGGTTATATGAGACAAATCACTTTCTATTCTATTATAATTATAGGCCAAAATTTTTATAGTTTCCTGCTTGTGTTGTACATTGATAAAACCACTTTTAATAGGGTTTGATTCCGTTATAACTGTAACTTTTTTAGTTGCTATTTGTTGTTGTGGAATAAAGTCTTTTTCAGCCGTAGTTAAATGTAGCACATCATCTTTATTAAGTTGCGCATTGACCTTAATTGTATTTGTTTTACCTATGGTATAATATAACTGTGAGGGTTTAGAGCTGTACAATCCGAAATTATAAAATATAGGAACAATAAGTGGCGAACTTTTAAAGTTTGAATTCTCAGTATCTATTGATGCCGAAAACCAATACACTGAACCTATATTTACCGGTATTTGTGAGATAAAGCTCTTACTGTTTTCAAATTTTAATATTGAAGATGCATTTTTGAAGTTTCCGTCATAATAACTTTTGACAGTTGGGTATTGAAAATTTTTAACTTTTTTCTCAAAAACACCTTTTAATAATGGGTGAGAGAAATTAATTGTTGAAATGGCTAACTCAGTTTCTGTTGAATTTAATAGATTGCCAAGTTTGAGAGTTCTTAAAACAGTAGTGTAGGTATTTATATCTAAATCTTTTGGAGGTATCATTACCAAACTACCACCTTTATCTACAAAATCTTTTAGTACATTTATTAATGCGGTTGGAATATTCTGTAATTCATTTAGTATTATGAGATGTTGTTCTTCTAAAGTATTATAATCAAACTTATTTATTGAAGTACTAATAAAGTTAAATTCATCGTTAGTGTAAATTTTAGATAAAAAGTTATTATTTTCTCCAATAGCAGTAACATTTATTTTTTTTGCTTTGTTTATTGTAAAAAATAATTCATTGTCTAATTTTAAATAACCATCATCAATTTGTAGTTTTCCATAAAACGAGTTTGTATTAGGAATTGTAAAATCAGCTTCAGCAATTAAATTTTCAGAAAATGAAATGGTCGATTTACCAGCAAGAATATTTTCATTAAATAAAGAGATTGATAAATTGCCTTCACCTGAATGATAATTTTTAATAATTGTTTTAATATGAATAGACTCATTATTTTGACTTGTAATATAAACACTGTCAATACTTATATTATTTTTATTTGTAGCTAATAACTTTGTAATATAATAATTATGAGAACTATCAATATCTATTTTATTATTTATATTAATTTTTTGAAAATCAGATATTAAAATAATATTACTTAAAGTATTTTTATCATGTATAGCACTTTTTATTTTTAACAGAATAGTATTAATGTCCATTTTAATGGGATGATAATCTATAGATAGTAATGTATTTTTTATATCCTTACCAGAAAGGTCTTTATAAACTTCGTTATTGGTGAATAAATGGATACTTTCCATAGAAGAGGTGCCAGTAATAATATCTTGAACTACCCTTTTTAACAATTCACCATCAGCACCTTTTGCTTGCATACTAAATGAATTATCTAAATAAATATAGGTATCAGTTGGCTTACTATCTTTAATATTACTTAAATATGGTTGCGCAAAAGCTATTATTAATGCAGTAAAGAGCAATAGTCTTGTAAGAAGTACTAATAATTTTTTTAACATTGAACTCTTTCGAGTTTGTAATTCAACTTCTTTTAAAAATTTAATATTAGTAAAAGGAACTTTCTTAAAACGTCTTAATTGGAATAAATGAATAATAATTGGAATAACAAGTAGCAGTAAAGCGTAAAGAATTTCAGGGTGCTTAAAGTGCATTGTTCTAAAAGATTTGTCAAAAATAATAAATTACTTCAGAATAGAAACTAAAAGAGGAGGAAAATAAAAATGGTATATTTGGTAAGGATTCGTTTATAAGTCTGACATACTTAATAACCTAAATTTTGTATTATGAAAAAAATTACTGTATTTATATCACTTTTAGTAGTTATTACTACTTTTAAAGTACAATCTCAAAACATGAATAACAGTGATCTAGAGAAGATTATTTATGTAGTTGCCGATAGTTTAAGAGGTGATACAGGCAATTGGCAGTTTATGATAAAAGATAGAATTTTAGTTTGCATTACTGATGAAGAGAATAACAGAATGCGTATAATGTCTCCTATCATTGAACAAAAAGAATTAGCTTTTCAAGATTTACTTAAATTGTTGGAAGCAAATTTTCATACTGCATTAGATGTTAAGTATGCTATTTCTGATGAGGTTTTATGGTCAATTTTTATACATCCGTTAAAGGAATTAGATAAAGACGAAGTATTGAGTGCAATCAATCAAGTATATGCAGCTGCTGTAACTTATGGTACAACTTATAATAGTACAGGTTTAGTATTTCCGAAAAAAGAGAAAGAAGACACAAAAGAGGATCAAGAAAAATTGTTTAAGAAAAAGATTTAAATTGATAAATTAATAATCCGTTTTGATACTTTTATCAAAAGGGACTTTAAACTGATACATCACATCTTCATCAAGATTATCATCTAGTACGTCTAAACCATATACTATCTTTTTAGGATCATCATAGACAAAGGTGCCAAAAATACGATCCCAAATAGAAAACATATTTCCAAAATTTGTATCTGTCCATGGTCTCTCAAAATGATGATGGAATTTATGGGTGTTGGGTGTAACAAATAATAAACTTAATGGCTTATCTAACCAAAGTGGCATATTTATGTTGGCATGTGTAGTATAAGTGAAAAATATTGTTACAATTTTATATACAATATAAAATGCGAACGGAGCGCCTAATAGAATTATAGCGAATAAAGCAAAGACTTCACGGGTTATATAATCTCCCGGATGATGGCGTGTACCTGTGGTAGCATCAACTTTTGTGTCACTATGATGAATCATATGAAACCGCCACATCCATGATACTTTATGGAGTAAGTAATGTACAAAGTATTGAGCTACAAAGTCTAAAAATAGTATGGCAATTAATA
>CAZHYX010000217.1:0-5670 GCA_964536675.1 uncultured Flavobacteriaceae bacterium | reverse complement strand
AACATACTTTTGCTTTCCTTCCTTAGAAGTGAATTTCACATCAAAAGCCTTTGCAAAATTTTGACCTAGAAAATGTGAGGTTCCAGCTTGTAATGCTTTACCATCTTGCATTAATGCTTCAATAGTATAGGTTTCTAAAGCTCCTGCAAAACGTTCACTTTCAGTTTTAGTCCCTTTAATTACCGGCATTGCCATAAAATTCTCAGCAAATTCAGCGTAAACACTATGCATTTGTTCTGCTTCAGCAATAGCCTCATCTTTTGTTGCATGAGCTGTATGACCTTCTTGCCATAAAAATTCTGAGGTACGCAAAAATAATCTAGTACGCATTTCCCAACGCACCACATTTGCCCATTGATTTATCAATAATGGTAAATCTCTATATGATTGTATCCATTTTCTATAGGTATCCCAAATAATGGTTTCAGAGGTTGGTCTTACAATTAATTCTTCTTCAAGCTTTGCACTTTCATCAACTACTATTCCACTTCCATCTTCAGCATTTTTTAGTCTATAATGAGTTACCACGGCACACTCTTTGGCAAATCCATCAACATGACTAGCTTCTTTACTAAAATAAGATTTAGGTATGAATAAAGGAAAATAGGCATTTTCATGACCTGTTTCTTTAAACATTCTATCTAATTCAGCTTGCATTTTTTCCCAAATTGCAAATCCATAAGGTTTGATAATCATCATTCCTCTTACTCCCGAATTTTCAGCTAGATCAGCTTTTACTACTAATTCATTATACCATTTGGAATAATCTTCGCTTCTTTTAGTTAAATTTTTACTCATATATTTACTTTTGGCATAAATATTGTGATAATGTTAACACAATTATTTATTAGTGCAAAACTAATTATATTTTGTAATTTAATACAATTAAAAGTTACTCAAGATGAAAATAAAAAAATATATTAACAGCAAAGCCACTTATTTATCTTTAATAGGGTTGATACTACTAGGCTTAACTTCGTGTGGTACTTATCAAAGTACTACAAAAAACAACGACGGAATTTATTCATCAAATGAACCGAGAAGAGAAGTTGCAGTTGAAGAAACTAAATCAAATTCTTATAATGGTTACTTCAAGAGAATATCTGAAAAATATGATACCATAACTGAAGGCGAGATATTTACTGATATTGACGCATATAGTTATGGAGAAGATGAAGAGTACACTGATGATAATAGTTATATTGGAGGGAATTCTCCATGGGAATATACTGATCATATTACAGTAAACATTCATTCTGGCTTTGGTGGCTTTAACAATTTTCACAACCCATGGGGCTGGAACAATGGCTGGGGTTGGAACAATCCTTGGGGATGGAACAACCATTGGAATAATAGGTTTTACAATAATAATCACATTTATGGAAGAAGATATGCTCATAATACGGGTAGATTAGGTAATAGAGGTATCTTCAGCAGACGTGCATCAACAGTTAACAGAAATACCGTTAATAGAAGAAATACAATTGCTTCAAGAAGAGCTAATATCAATCGTAGTAGTAGTGCGAACAGGCGTAGTATTGCTACAAGAAGAGGTGTAGGAACAAATTCTCGTTCAACACAAATAAGAAGAAATTCAAGAATCAATACTACTCGCTCTAGCGGAGTTAGAAGAAACTCTAGAAGTTCAACATACCAATCTAGCGGAATTAGAAGAGGTTCAGGAAGGTCAAATACCTCAATATACGGTACTCCTAGAACTACCACTTCTAGAATTGCAAATTCTAATGTGAGAAGAACGAGACCTCAAACTACAAGAAGAGTTAGTTATTCAAACCCTAACAGAAGAGCAGTGACCAATAACAATTCTAATAGAAGAATTAATACGCAATCAACTAGAAGAAGTGCACCTAGAGCAAATAGAAGTTCAAATCGCAATTATAGCCGTTCTTCTACAAGGAGTTCAAGTAATAGAAGTTCTGGTCGTTCTTCTATGTCAAGAAGTTCTTCTTCAAGATCTTCCTCATCTTCAAGAGGTGGTGGTTCAAGAAGGCGTTAAAAAACAATAAAAACAAACACATGAAACGCCATTTAAAATTTTTCATATAAAAGGAAATGACTAAGGGCGAACAGCATGTGACCGTTCAAAATAAATAAGTATAAACACATGAAAAAAATTCTATTTTTAATAGGAGGGTTACTATCCTCTTTAGCAATCAACGCCCAAATTATAAGTTATGGAGATGTGGCCTTATTATTCTCTAGTGAAGAGAATAATGGTACAGCAAGATTCAATGCTATGAGTGGTGCCTTTGGTGCATTAGGTGGAGATTTGTCTGCTGGTGATATCAACCCAGCAGGTTTAGCCGTCTTTAATAATACAGAAGCTAGTATTACTTTCGGTTTACGAAATACAGATATCATAACATCTTTTGCTAATAATAGTGTTAATAATAGTAATGACTATTTTAATATGACTCAAGCAGGTGGGGTTATAATTTTTGATAATAATCATAATTCAAATTGGTCAAAAATCGCATTAGGTTTTAACTACAGTCTTTCTAGAGATTATGATAGTAATTGGTTAGCCAGAGGAAATAGTGAATTTGCGCCAAATACTGATATTCATGATCCTGATTTAGTATATGGCGTTGCCGAAGAACAAATATTTGAAAACTTTACCGATGGTCGTAATGATAAATTTGTATTTTCAATTGCAGCTCAAAGAAATGAAAAATTATATTTAGGAGCATCCATAAATACATATAACTTTGAATATTCTCAATTAACAATTGCTGATGAATTAAATAATGATGGTAACGGAAACACGCTTGATGTACGTACTGAACAAGAGTTGAGAACAATAGGTAATGGCGTTTCTTTTAGTGTTGGAGCTATCATTAAACCTTCTAATGAGATGAGGTTAGGTATAACATTTCAATCGCCTATTTGGTACAATTTATCTGAAGAACGGTCTATATTTGACCATGAGTTAATTTTTAATGAAGAAGATAGTGAATTTGTGGTTCCAGATAATGGAGGAACCTCAATTTTTGACTACGAATTGAATACACCAAGTAGATTAACCGGTAGTTTTGCCTATATTTTTGGCAGAGAAGGTCTACTTAGTTTTGATTATACTTATAAAAATTATCAAAATATAAAACTTAAACCAACGAATGATTTTGCCGGCGAAAATGAAGATTTTTCTACTCTCTTAAAAGGAACTTCTTCCTTTAGAATTGGTGCAGAATGGCGTATAGATAATGTAAGTTTAAGAGGAGGTTATCATTTTGATGAAAGCCCTTTTGAAGATGCTATCGATACTGAGCATATAAAAGGATATTCTGTAGGAGTTGGTTTTAAATTTAAAGGCAATGTTAAACTAGATTTGGCTTATCAAAATTCAACAAATACAGAAATTTATGATTTTTTGAATGTTCAAGAGGTCAACCCAAATGTATTAGATATTACAAATGATAAATTTACTGCAACACTGGTTATTGGTTTGTAATCTTAATGTATAGTATAATACCATAAAATAAAGCTTAAATATTTGATTTCTCTAATTCCCTGATATAATAAGAAGGATAGAGTCCATATTTTTTATAAAAAGATTTAGAGAAAGATTCAGCACTGGCAAAGCCACATTCAAGTGCAATTGCTTTTATGGTGTATTTTCTTAACTTCTCATTAAGCTTAAGTTCTTCAAATATATATTCAATTCTTAAATCATTAATATATACTGTGAAATTCTTATTTTTATCTGAGTTTATTACCTTAGAAAGGTATGTATGATTTGTTCCAAAAGATTTTGCTAATTTTTGTAATGAGATCTCCTGAAACAGAAACTCCTTTTTTCTCTCAAAATGATTCAAATGGCTTAAAATATCATTTGTGATTTCAGAGGAAACTTCATTCTTAAGTAAAGCAACATCAATATTTTCAAGCTTTGGTACTTCTTGTTGTAACATTAAATTTTCAAACCTTTTTTTATACAACAATTGTCGTGTAAAGTAATACAAAAGTGCAACTAAACTAACACCCAAAAAAACTATTAACCACCAAGTTGTAGCAGAATACTTTTCATTTTTTTGTTTTAAACTTGTTATTAAATTTTCTTTTTCTTTTAGCAACAAAGGCGTTTCATAATTTTTAATCAGATTTGGCTCAAAAAATTGATAGTTTCTTTTAAATATACTATCTACAACCAGTAGTTTATTTAAATATTTAATTTTCATTTTTATATCATCTTTCGAATTATGATATGCTAATAACTCTTCAAATAAATTTCTATGATATGGTAGCAATGAAATTTGTTTTTCGGTAAAAAGAGAATCCGCTTTATTTAAATATTCAATTCCTTTTTCATATTCGCCAGATTTAATAAGCGAAAACCCTTTAAAAAAATAGATGTCTAGTACTATTTCCAGATTACTTTCTATATCTATTGATTTTAGTAATTGGTTACTTGTAGCAATAGCTTTATCATGTTTTCCTAACCTTGAATCAATTTCAGCTGACGCCAATGTAAACCAATCATGAAAATATGATTTATTATAACCTTTGAAATTAGAAACTTTCTTAAACCCCTTTTCTAAATATATTGAAGCAGAATCTAACTCTTTTAAATTGATATAACATATAATAAAATTTTGTATAGATATTAATACGCTTTCGTCGTAAAGATTTTCAAAATTACCCTCTCTTACTCTGGCAGATTCTTTGACTTCTTTAATATACTCATCTTTAGACACTAATTTATGCCTCTTTTTTTGTAATTCAAGGGCTTCACTTCTATCTCCCCAAAATGATTTTAACCCAATTAATTTATCAGCAATAAAAATCTGTTGTGTAATATTATCATTTTTTAGTGCTAGCTGATATGCCTCAAAATAATTTTTAGTTGCTAATTTCAAGTTTCCCATACTATAATATTCCAATCCTTTTAAAATATAACCTACTGCAGGGTAACTTTTATTATTTAAACCTTTAGTGAGGTCTATTATACTATCTAAGAAATTTAGCTTTTTTGATGGTTTGCTAATTGTAATTAGTCCGCGATAAGCTTTAACTATTTTAAAAGTGTCTCTTTCTTCTCTAGCTCTATTTAAATAGAAGTGAATTACCTTTTCAGCCTTTACTGTATCTGCAATTATATCATTAAAAAGAACAAGCAACTCTTTATCATTCATTTCACTTAAAGCTTCTTGAGAAAAGTCTTGAGCATCTATTGATAGAGATACTAAGAAGAAGAATAGCAAAAATTCTTTCATGATTATTAAAAAGTTAAATAGCCTGAGAGCTATTTAAAAACAAATATACCTATAAATGTTAAACAAATGTTAAATAAGCTTATTAAGCAATAGGGTTTTAGCTATTATTAACAGTCTTGATATATAAATCAAGACAGATTAAACCTAGCTTTTAGAGTTGTTTTTATCTAAATTTGTAATATCAAAACCTATTAATTGCTACCATAAATTGAAATATTACTGATAAATTATAGTCTTTAGAATAGAACAAATTAGTTTAGAGATTGAAGCCACCTCATTATTTGGATTAGAAATGGAGTGGTTTCTCTTTTTATACCAACCTTTAATTTTATAAAGTCGTATAATTGAATTGAATTAATTTTTGCAAGATTAAACAATTTCAATTCGATATTAAGACGTAAATTGGTATTATAACTAATAATATCAAGATGTTTTG
>CAZHYX010000216.1:0-5677 GCA_964536675.1 uncultured Flavobacteriaceae bacterium | reverse complement strand
CTCTTTTAGAATAAGAGTTTAGAAAATGTTGTTTGTTTTTTCTGGGGTAGTATAAAATGAAAAAAATGATTTTGTATAAACCCAAGTTTTTTTAAACCAATCAAACATTCGAAACCCCTTTAATTAAGTAAAAGAAACCTGCTAAAACAGCTATAAGCTGTAATACAACCTGTAAGATAAGATAAAAACGAGCAAGGTCTGAACCTGCAGTACCAAAAATTTGTGCTTGTGTAAAAATAATATGACCTGTGTATTCAATAGATGAAATTTCAATAGGTAAATTTATATCTATAAAATTGTTTAAGTTTTTACCAATGTCCTCAAAAGGATTCATGGGATTGAAAATATCTATAAAAATTTCATCTAGTATATCGGTTACAGCATTTTGACCTTTACTGCTAAAATCAGACAAAGAACCTTCCAAACTATCCTTTATCGTTGTTTCAAGCGTAGCCTCTGAAATATCTAAATCACTTAATGAGTTTTGCAGATTAGTTACTGCATTTGATAAATCACTCGTTGTCCCCTCTGATATAGGTACTTCATTTTGATTTGTTCCGTTTCCATCTCGCAAGAAGTCTAAGAGAGCATTAACTGATTGTGTTGTGTTGTTGTTTGCCTCAATAAGATTTTTATCATCAAATTCAGTAGAGTTATTTTCAGAAGTTAAATTACTATTGAGTTGCTCTAGTGTATTTTGAATAGCTGTCAAATCAGAGTGATTTTGATTTGATGAATTTTGTATAGAATTTTCTATATCTGATAAATGTAAGTTTGTCGAAACAGTTGAAGCAATAATTGAACTATCAATACTTGATAAATCTGTATGATTTCTGTTGCTAATATTCATTGCATCATTATGATTACCAGTATTTAGAGTATTGATTGCATCTACCAAAGGGTTAATATCAATACCGTTAGTTGTGTTTGTGTCAATGCGTGGTGTTTCTGGAAGATCTGGAGCATTTAAAAAACACCACCCGAAGCCATTATTGTAATACCCATCATCGCATACACATGTTTGATTTTGATAATGTGCGTTTTCTTGACATGATAAAGCAGAAGCAGTCGAACCGCCTGTGTTTGTTGTGCCTCCTGTGTCACCACCTGTTGATCCAATGTCTCCAGTGTTATCAACAGAAGTATCTGTATTTTCTGTATTAGAATCACTACCTGTGCCTGTATCAGTATTTCCAGAGCCACCTGTGTTTGTAGATGAATTTGCATCTGAATTAGATGTATTCGTATCAGAAGTATTAGTTGTAGAAGAGGCAACAAAAGAAAAACAACCATAATAATCATCAATTGAATCATCTGGAGTATTGGAAATTTCAAATTCAATATTACCATCTGTCAGACATTGGGTATCAGTATTGTTTCCGTATTGTGATAAATATGTCAAATTCCCTTCCCCAAGACCTGCACATATTGGCAATGATGAAGTAATCGTACACTCAACATTAGCTACAATGGAAACTTGAACAGCTTTATATGTTGAATATGAAGTACTAAATCCACTACCATCAAAATCTTGATAATAATACATCTCATTATTATTATAGGTATAGCCCTTGCCGACAAAGGGTAGGTTACTATCAATATTTGCAGTTTGTACACTGGTACTAGATTGATACTCCCAACGACAACCATCGCCAAGATTGTATGCGTCTGTGCCTTGCCAAGAGTAGGGTGTGCCGTTGCAAATTCCGAAAACAAATATAGGAAAAAGAAGAAAATATAAATATTTCATTTTCTAACCTAAGTATTTGTTGTAAACAAATGCAAGATATGCGATGGATGATGAAATTAAGAATGCTGTCATTGATGGATTTTCGTTAAAATATTCCATTTAATCTTCCTTTGTTCCCAAAAATAATTTCAAAATTAATAATGAAAATATGACAGGTATTAGTATTGAAGTAAAAATACTCATGAAGAAATTGAGGGTAAAATCATTCGTTAAATTAAGTACAATAAATGGCAAAATTAATCCTTTTTTATAAATATGAAAATAACTGAAGTGAAGATTAAAAATCCAAGCAATAAACCAGTAAGAGCAATCATAAATTTATAATCATGATATGTCATATGAGTATCTTTTAATATTTGTATTTTTTGACATTTATTATTGAGATAAATATAACCGTATTCGAGATCTTTAGATTTAAAATATTGAGTTGAGTAGCTACTTCCACTTGATGAGTACGTGTAGTGAAAATTGTTATTTTGAAAATAATATGTATCAAGAATACATCTTTTCTTTTTGACATATAAAATATCAGAAAATGAAGAAGTAATTAAAAATAATGATGATAAAAGTAGATATTTAATTTTCATCACTTCACCCTTGCAAATCGCATAAAGAGACGTTTGATGGCACTGGCAAAACGCAAATTAACAGCCAAAATGTAGAGTAAGAAAAAGTAAAAACCTAAATCTGAATAAAATATTTCCACGGTAGACACCTATTATTAGATAAGAGGGAAAATCCCTCTTATGTATGTTAAGAAATGCACCTAGGCATTTCCACCTTTTCCAAGTTTTGACCAAAGAAAACGACCGATTAGAACTACTGGAATTACCACAGCGACTACGGTTACTAAAAGACCTATGTATTCCGAATACCCAGCCGTTAGGGCTGTTGTGAGCTCTGTTTTTTGTGCCGCGTCTAAGACTGCCGCACTTGCATTTGTAGCCATCACGGCACCTAGTGTTAAGAAGCCAATTAATTTGGCTTTGAAAGTTTTGAACATAGTTCATCCTTGAAAATGATTTTTGAGGGAAAATAATATACTTAGACTTGTAAAAATTAACCCTCTTGAATGTGTCTAATTATTCAAGAAAGTTAATGTTTATATAGATATATGCATCTGTATCATAAACGATTCATCTTCATTATCTTCATCATAAACAAATTGAATTTTGTTCTTCCCCTCTTTGTTTGTACTGAATGTAAAAGATGTGATTTCAACCAAGTAACCATCTTCATCTGTCACAGAAAGTGCATTAAATAAGTTTTTATTAGCAGTTAGTACTTAATGCAAATTTGCTAAGTTTTCTTTATTCTTACCTGTTACCTCTATATTCATTTATTTCCTTTTGGAAAGAGGTGATTAACCTCTTTACTTATTTCTTATCTTGAGTTTGTGATTTTTGGTCAAATGGGTTTTTTTTCATAAATTGTATAAAGTGCACCCTCTGACATCATCATTGCTGATTGCATCTGTTTTGTGTTAGCATCTTTCCAAGAACGGTGTTCGAAAGGAACAATAATAAACTTATCTATAGATGCTTTTAAATCTTGATAATGTTTTTGGTCGAAATTTACTTTTTCAACATCCTTGACTCTAAAACCGTTTGCGTCTGTAATAACTTGTTCAACAGTTACCTCACAAAACTCTTTTGTAATTTCACCTGTTTTTTTATCCTTGAATTGCTTTGGAATTGCCTCGAAGATTTGACCGATTAATTGATATTGCATATTTTAACCCCTTGTGTAGTATAATTTTTAAAACCCCGATTAAAACAGAAGAGAAGATGACGGGGTAAGTGCAACTTCTCGAACGTAAAAAATTGTTTAAAACAACCTTTCGATATAATTGTATTGTATTTTACATTAAAAAGTCAAGTATTTTATTGTAATTTACAAATAAAATTAAAATTTTAGTACAAAAGGACAACTTTTATGATAGAAAAAGATGTATTTATCGAGGGCATAAGTAATAGTATTCTAACGCAGGGCAAGTATTTACTAATTGTAAATAACGTATGTATTAGCGACAATGAGTTTCTATGGGGAAATAAAGTAAGCGAAGAGGGTTTACTAAAAACTGCTGAATTTATAGTAGAAAGAATGGGATTAGATTTATTATTAATCCAACACTCACTAGATAAAGAAGAGATATGTAAGAGGTTTTCAAGAGATATTATATATTTTTTAGAACGAAACTTTAGAATTCATACAGAAGAGGTGAGAAATTGGATAATGGAACAAAGTAAAAATGAAAAAAACATTATCAAGGAAGCATTAAAGCTATTAGAAATGAACTATAAGCAACTAGGGCTAGAGATAGGTGTTAGTGACTCAACACTTAAAAGTATTGTAAGTACTGGCAAAATAAGTAATCAGATACACAAAAGCATAGAACTTTTAATTAAAAATAAAAAACTTGAAAAAATCGGAGATAATTAATGATAAAAAAGATATTTAAAATGAGTATAATAATTGGATTTGCCTTTAATATTAGCATGGCAGAAAATGTTATAAATAATGAAATTTATAAACAAATTGAAAATCACAAAAGTCGTTTTATTATTCAAATAGATCCTAAATTAGTATATACTATTTTAGATAGATACAGTGAAGTTCAACAAAATTATACGACATTGAGAATTTTTCAAGACTTTAAATCATCACTGACAAAAGAATTAAAAAAGTTAGGTGTAAAATATAATGAACATGATGTTAGTAAATCATGGGCATTTGTTAAGGTTTATCCAAAAGATAAAAATGAGGCATTAAGAACTTCTAAAATGCTATTAGACAAAGGCTATCTGTTTAAAGCAGGTTTGGCTCAAATAGAATCTAAAAATTTAAAAGAGAGTGATCTTCAAAATTTATATGATGTCGATTATAATATTGAAAGAATTATAGCTTATTTCGATATTTGTAGTAAAACTTTTAAAGTAAAACCTGATCTAGTAGAATGTGTTTTACAGGAAGCAAGACCAACAATATCTGAAATGAAAAGTAAACTTGGTAGACCATATTACTGGAGTTTGCAAAAGAGATATACAAAGATATGGAATAGTAATTTACAATAATCCAATCAATACTAAGGAACATGAATGAATAAAAAACTTCTATCAACGATAGTAATAATAGTAACAACAATATTTTTATTGATTGGGAATAGTAATAATTTGTTTGATTTAAATAATAATATAAATAGTTTTATATCTAAAAAAAGTCCAGAAGATGAATTGATTAAACTGTCCACAGGAATATCACAAAAATATGTTGAGTCTATATTTGGTATACCGTTAATTGAAAACACTGATGATAAATTGAGCCAATATATCTATTCTTTTGATCAATTTTATTTGCAAGTTATATTTGATGATCAAGAAAGTGTTAAATTTTATGCAGTAACGAGTAAAAGTAAAGATTTCACACCCGAAATTCCTTTTTTAGGTAGTGCATTAGGTTCTAGGACATTTAGTAAGATATCCGAAGATTATGAATTTATATATAGTAATCTCTCCAGTAAATACTATGAGTATGCAGAATCACATTATTTTGGTAATCCGGGGAATTATAGAACCTATTATCTTGTCTATAGTCCTTCAGGGTTCGATTTTAATAATGATATAAAAAAAGTTTATTCTATTTCAGAAGATGAATATTTGCAAAATAAATCTAAAATTGATGAATTAAGAAACTGGTTAATTCCAAATACCTATGCTGTAGGCGATATTTTAGGTGACGAAACTCAAATCTTAAGTAGCTACACAATAGGTATAAATTATTTTGTTACTAGAGATTTATAAGTCTAATATAAGGTGTACTCAAAACTGTACCAATCAAAAAAGAGGTAAAGGCACAGCAGTAAGTGAATATAACTTATCGTTGCACCTTACCAAATGTCACAAGTTGCCATTTAGCTACATAACCCCC
>CAZHYX010000215.1:0-5697 GCA_964536675.1 uncultured Flavobacteriaceae bacterium | reverse complement strand
AACCAAACTGAAATGGGTTTGGGCTTAATTATACCTGCATATAGAGTAGATGTTACTAGAGAAGTAGATGTTATTGAGGAAATTTTAAGAGTTTATGGATATAACAATATTGACACTTCGCATAAATTAAATACTTCTATCTCTTATTCAGATAAATTGAGTGCTAATAAATTGCAAAATTTAGTTTCTAATCAATTGGTTGCTCAAGGATTTTATGAAATGATGGCGAATTCATTGACTACGCCTAAGTATGTAACGTTCTCAGATAAGTTAAATGAAGCTCATAATGTAGAGATGTTGAATCCGTTAAGCACAGATTTATCTGTATTGAGACAATCAATGTTATTTAGTGGTTTAGAAGCTATTGCATATAATATTAACAGGAAAAATAACGGGTTGAAGTTGTTCGAATTCGGAAAAACATATCATAAATATGAAAATGGATATGATGAACAGAAACATTTTTCTTTAATTGTATCTGGTAATAGAACGGATGACAGTTGGTTAAATACAAATAAAAAATCTGATTTCTTTTACCTTAACGGAATTGTAAAAAGTATTTTAGAAAGATTAGGATTAAATACTGTAAAATCGAAACCTACAAAAAACGAACTATTTTCTGAAGGAATTTCATTAGGATTGGGTAAAAAGACTATAGTTGATTTGGGTGTTGTAAAATCATCTATATTAAAGAAATTCGGAATTAAGCAAGAAGTTATATATGCCGATTTTAATTGGGATATAATACTTGAAGTGGTTTCACATAAATCAATTAAAGTTAAAGAGTTACCAAAATTCCCATCAGTGAAAAGAGATTTAGCATTATTATTAGATAATAATGTTTCTTTTGATGAACTCTATAAATTGGCATTTCAAACAGAAAAGAATCTATTACAATCTGTTGATCTATTTGATGTTTATGAAGGTGATAAATTACCGGAAAACAAAAAGTCTTATGCGCTTAGTTTTGTATTGCAAGACGAAACGAAAACCCTTAATGATAAACAAATAGATAAAATAATGCAGAAATTACAACATACTTTTGAAACGAATTTAAAAGCTGAGTTGAGATAGACGAGTGTCATTCTTACAAGAACAGTCCCGATGCTTCGGGACAGAAACAATAGAGACCTAAAAAAATATTAATAGATTCATGTTTTCGCAGCAATGAAAAATTAAAATGTACAAATTAATAATCCGCCCACTATTATTTTTATTAGATGCAGAAAAAGTGCATCACTTTACCTTCTCCTTTTTAAAAATAGTTTTTAAACTTCCGTTTATTTCTTCCATAGTAAAAAGTAATCATAAGGTTGAAAATAAAAAGTTAGAACGTAATTTATTTGGTCTGACTTTTAAAAACCCTGTCGGATTAGCGGCAGGATTTGACAAAAACGCTGTACTATTTAATGAGTTGTCAAATTTCGGATTCGGTTTTATCGAAATAGGTACTGTAACGCCAAAACCACAAGATGGAAACCCTAAAAAGCGTTTGTTTCGACTAAAAAAAGATAAAGCTATTATCAATAGAATGGGTTTTAATAATGAAGGTGTTAACGCTGCTGTAAAACGATTAAAACATAGAAGAACTGACATTATCATTGGCGGGAATATTGGTAAAAATAAACTTACACCTAATGAAAATGCTATTGATGATTATGTAATTTGTTTTAATACATTATTTGATGTAGTTGATTATTTTGTGGTGAATGTAAGTTCACCGAATACACCTAATTTAAGAGATCTACAAGAAAAAGAACCACTGACTAACTTACTGAATAGATTGCAGCAAGAGAATGATTTAAAGCAAAAAAGAAAACCTATTCTACTAAAAATTGCACCAGATCTTACTAATAGTCAATTACTAGATATTATTGAGATTGTAAAAATTACAAAAATTGACGGGGTCATAGCTACCAATACAACTATTTCAAGAGAAGGTTTACAATCTGAGAATAAGAAAGAAACAGGAGGCTTAAGTGGAAAACCTTTAACTGTCCGATCAACAGAGGTTATTCGTTTTTTAGCAGAAAAATCAAACAAAGCTTTTCCTATTATCGGAGTAGGAGGTATTCACTCTGCTGAAGATGCACTAGAAAAAATAAAAGCCGGTGCAGACTTAATACAAATCTACACAGGCTTTATTTATGAAGGCCCTAAATTGATCAAACAAATAAATAAGGAACTTCAGAGTTAGTTATTTTCTATTAAATATTTCGAAAACCCTTTTCCGTTTATATCCGTATATTTTGAATTGACTTCATGAGCTACTTTCATACCATCAATATTAAAGTCACCTCTTACTTTAGTATATTTAAAGTTTAGATCTTCCTCAAAACGGGCATTTTTAAAAGAAACACCTTCTTTAAATTTGGTATATTTAAATGTTGCCGTTTCTTCAAAAACTGTGTTTACAAAGCTTACTCTATTGTCAAACTCTGTATATTTGAAAGTAGTCTTTTCTTCAAATTTTGAACCGCTGAAATCTGCATTACCTTCAAAATCAGAATACTTAAACATAGCATTTCTTTTAAATTGACAATTTTTGAAACGTACATCATTTTCAAAATTTGCTATAAAAGTATATTTGCTATCCTCATCATGAATATAAGCTAAGACATCATCTTCAAAAACACAATTAACAAATAGAATTTTATTTTCTATAGTTTCTTCAATAGTATTACTACCACCATTATTATACCATCTATGTTTTTTAGGTAGGTCAGGTAATTTATCATCCATATATGTCATATCTAAAATACCTGTAATGGTTGCATTTTCATAAGATATGGTTTTTCCTTTTTTGATATCATTTAAAATATCACTTGCTTTAATAGTTTGTTGTGCAATTACACTTGAAGTTAGAAATACAACTAAAAGAAATGATAATAGTTTGAATGTTAGTTTTTTCATAATAGAAGGTGTTTTAAAGAATTATACTTTAATAGACATCTAAAAATTAGGATTGTTACAGTTATGCTGAAATTTTCTAAGTAACCCTTCCAGGGTTTTAAACTCTGGAAGGGTTAAATAATCTGTGTTAATTCGTAAAATCAGTGTCTTTCAATCCACTTTCTAGCATTCACAAACGCTTCCAGCCAAGGTGAAACTTCATCTTTTCTATCTTTAGGATAATTGGCCCAATTCCATTGAAAAGTTGAACGCTCTATATGTGGCATGGTTACTAAATGACGACCAGTAGCATCACAAATCATAGCAGTATTATAATCAGAACCATTCGGATTTGAAGGATAACTATCATAACCATATTTAGCTACGATATTGTATTGTTTTTCATCAAGCGGAAGACTAAATTTTCCTTCTCCATGACTAATCCAAACGCCTAAAGTACTTCCAGCTAATGTAGATAGCATTACTGAATTATTTTCAGGAATAGTCACACTGGTAAATGCACTTTCGTGTTTATGTGAATCATTAAAAGTCATTTTTCCATGAATGTTGTGTTCTGGATTGATAACTTCTAATTCCATAAATAACTGGCAACCATTACAAATACCAACAGATAAGGTATCTTCTCTTTTAAAGAAATTGTCTAGTGCTGTTTTTGCTTTTTCATTGTATAAAAACGCTCCTGCCCAGCCTTTGGCAGAACCCAAAACATCTGAATTTGAAAAACCACCAACAGCTCCAATGAACTGAATGCCTTCTAAGGTTTCACGACCCGAAATTAGATCGGTCATATGTACATCTTTTACATCAAAACCTGCTAGATACATAGCATTTGCCATTTCACGTTCAGAATTACTTCCCTTTTCGCGGATGATGGCTGCTTTGGGTCGTTTTACGTCATTACGAGGAGCTTGCTCAGCCTGCATCGAGCGGAGTCGAGATGTGGTAATCTTTTCATTATAAGTAGATTGCTTCTCCCGAGTACTCGGGATCGCAATGACAGGTAGTTTTCCCGTAAAGTGTTCAGGAAACTTATAATGTAATTGTTGATTCTTATAATTCTCAAAACGATCCTTTGCTAATCCATTTGCTGTTTGCTTTTGATCGAGTAGGAAAGAAGTTTTATACCAAACATCACGCAATTCAGGAATGTTTAGGTCAAAATCACCATTATGATTACGGATATGTAATTCATCACTTTCTATAACTTTTCCTATGTTAAAGAATTCAATATTAGCATCTGATAAGTTTTTTTCAATAGAATTATCATTCGCTTGAAAAACGATACCAGCATTTTCAGAAAACAGCAATTTTACAGTATCATTTTCTCTTAAAGAAGTTAAGTCTAAACTAGCACTAAGATTGTTATCAGCAAAACACAATTCTAATAAAGTAGTTATCAATCCACCTGAAGCAACATCATGTCCTGCAACAATTTTATTGTCTTTTATTAATTGTTGTATGGTATTGAATACTGTTTTTACATAGGTGGCATTTTTTATTGTTGGCGCATCATTTCCTATTTTACTTAATGTTTGAGCAAATGAACTTCCACCTAATTTAAAGTCATCTTGAGATAAATTGATGTAGTAAATACTTCCTTTATTCTGTTGTAAAACAGGTTCAACTACTTTAGTTATATCATTACAATGTGCAGTAGCAGAGATTATTACCGTACCGGGAGCAATTACTTCTTCAGTTAGATATTTTTGTTTCATAGATAAGGAGTCCTTCCCCGTAGGAACATTGATTCCCAATTCAATAGCAAAATCAGAAACTGCTTTTACAGCTTTATACAAACGTGCATCTTCTCCTTTATTTTTACAAGGCCACATCCAATTCGCAGAGAGTGAAACACTTTGTAATTCATCTTTTAATGGCGCCCAGATAATATTGGTCAAGGCTTCGGTAATACTATTTTTACTTCCTGCTTCAGGATCAATCAATCCTGAAATAGGAGAATGCCCTATTGAAGTGGCAATACCTTCCTTGCCTTTATAATCTAATGCCATTACGCCGACATTATTGAGAGGTAATTGCAATGATCCTGCACATTGTTGTTTAGCAACTTTACCACCAACACAACGGTCTACTTTATTTGTGAGCCAATCTTTACAAGCTACAGCTTCTAATTGTAAAACTTGTTCTAGATAATCATGAAATTTGTTAGAGTTATAAGTAACTTTTGTATAATTTCTGTTGATAGTTACATCATTCATAATGGTTTTTGGTGAACTACCAAACATATCTTCAAGTGCAAAATCCATTGGCTTATGTCCTTTGATTTTTGACTCAAATGTAAATCGATTATTTCCGGTAACATCACCAACAGTATACATAGGTGAGCGTTCACGATCAGCAATACGTTGTAATGTGTTTATGTGTTTTTCAGAAATTACCAAGCCCATACGTTCTTGAGACTCATTTCCGATAATTTCTTTAGAGGATAGGGTAGGGTCACCTATTGGTAATTTATCTAAATCGATCAATCCACCGGTATCTTCTACTAATTCAGATAAACAATTTAAATGACCACCAGCACCATGATCATGGATAGAAACAATAAAATTTTCTTCACTTTCTACCATCCCTCGAACAGCATTTGCTGCACGTTTTTGCATTTCTGGATTCGAACGTTGTACAGCATTGAGTTCTATACCGCTCGAAAATTCTCCTGTATCTGCTGATGAAACTGCTGCGCCACCCATACCGATTCGGTAATTTTAACCGCCTAATAACACAATTTTATCACATGTTTAACGAGTATCTTTTATGCCTTGATCAGCT
>CAZHYX010000214.1:0-5736 GCA_964536675.1 uncultured Flavobacteriaceae bacterium | reverse complement strand
TTAAGCCTCAATGCTACTAATAGGTATAATCGAGAAATTGTGGAGCTGATTGAAGATTTTGATAATCGTCATTTTATTTTAGAATACCAAAATATTTTAAAAAGAGCTGTTGTTCATCTCAGTATTCAACAGACTATAGGATTAATTGAAACCAATGAATTATTTAAAGAATGGAGTCAATATTATGCTATAGACGCAGATTACGACAGTGAAAAAGGCGTGTTTGATGCGCAACAAGTAGTTAAACAAGGCTTCTTTAGATCAGATATAACATCAGAAGCAAAAGGTTTAAGCCCCTTTGATTTGGTGTATTTTGTAAATAAATCGAATTTAAGTGTAATAAAATCTTTTGAAGCTAATAGCATTATAAGTAGAGATTTGCCGTTACCTGCAATTGTTTTAATGTATGCTGATAATGCCGCGAGTGGTGAAACAACAGCTCAGGTCATATTCACAGCAATGGATATAATAAGTTTAGCAAGTGGTGTCGGTACTGTTGTATCTGGCGCTAATAAAATAAGAAAAGCAGTAGCTATTATTGAAATAGCGGCGGATCTCACAAGTTTAGGATTAACAGCTACCAGCGATATTGATACTGATTCTGAAACAGTTCAGAAATTAAACAATTATGCTATGATATCTAGTGTCATATCATTAAGTGTCCATGCAACTGTAAAACTAAAAAATGTTATTAGAAATACTAATGCTGTATCTCCTCCCGCCATAGGCAAAGTTCTTGACGAATTAGATGATTTAGATGATTTACCCAATATTGAGGCAGTTTTAGTTACAGATGATGCAGCATATATTAAAATGTTATATTATTTGAAAAGGGCAGGATCTCAGGCAGATGAAAGCCTCAAAGCTAGAATTACTAATAAGATAGAGAGGTTAAAAATTGCAAGAGAGACCGCACAAGATATACTCAACAACGCTGGTCGAGTAATCTCCAATTCTAAAAACTTATTGAACATTGAATCGATTGCTGGACAATTTAAAAGATTTAATCTAAATGGAAATACGGCTAGAGTAGAAGGAAGAGCCGGGACTTTATGGAATAAAGGTCCAAATGCGAATATTTATCACTATGTAAGCAATGATGCAAAATTATATTTAAAGCATGATACAACTACTGGAGAAATCCTGTTGTTTGACATTGATAAAAGAAAATGTATTGGTTACAGCTTAGATGAAAACAATTTATTCAATAACAGATTTGATGGTAATTATGACCAATTAATAACAAGTTTAAAAAGATTATACGGATATGATAGTAATTTTAATCGTATCCAAATGTCAGATGGAAGAGGTGATATTTTATTAAGTCAAGACAAGGCTAATATTCTTTTAGGTAAATGGAGACCAGATCAATCTGGATTAGTAGGAGAAATAGGAACTGATGATGTTATTTATGAAATGGGCTTATTAAAAAATCATGCTTATTTTGACAACGCAGCGTCAACTAAACCAGGAAGTATTCATCTATTAAACGTACCAGAAGGAACAAATGTAAATGACTTTTTTGATGCATTTAATAAAGAATTTTTGGACTTTTCATTAACAAACCCAAATTCTAAGGAGATTATATTTTTATCAAATCTAACTGATATTTCAAAGAAAAATTTATTAAGAGCATATAATCCTACAACACAAAATTTAGGGGATTTTCCTTCAGGGTTAGCCAAAGAGGTAAAATATTTAAGAGATAGAGGTGTTACTAATGTTAAACTAAAGGATGGTTCAACTATAAATCTAAATAATGTAGATCTAGACTTTTTAGACTGGAGTACATGGCAATATTAACAAAATGATTAAAACTGGCTTATATAGAATAAAAACACCTTTTATTTTTAAAGAGATTCATGGGGGTGGTAAGATTGCACATAAAAGCTATTATTTTTTATGTTTTTATGAAAAGGAATCCTTTGTAGGGTATTATGAATCAGGTAAAAATGATAAAAGGCGTTTCCTAAAAAAAGATTTTGACTATAAAGGGACGTTTAGCTTAATTGGCGAAAAAATTAAAATCATAATATATGATCCATTCTTAAAGGAGAAAATATTTTTAGAAGGGAAATTACAAGGAGAGAATCTAATAATTAATAGATATCGTGAAAATAACAAAAAAGATAATTTAACGGAAGTTTATGAATATCTGGAAGAAGAAAATAACATCTCATAAGTAAATCATTATGAAAAAAAGACACCTATACATACTAACCCTATTCCTAACCACACTTTCATTCGCAAGTAGTGGTAAAGATTCGTTAGCTATTAAAAGTAAGACTTCAAAAGTAAGAACCTTTAACAATGAGTCTAATTCAAAACATGTACCAACTTCTTATACTACAGAAGCCTCTGTTGCAAAAACATCACTGGTAAAAACATTGAATTCGCGTACCTTCAAAAGCTTAGACAACAAAATAGAAACTAATTATTTTCAAAATTTTCAACAAAAGGGTGAGTTTACACCTCAGTATATTAAAGAAAATTACCCAACCAATGCCTTAGTCAATGATGATTTGAAAAAGGCCATAGGTACCTTTAACAGAATTAATAATACCGGTAACTTTATTACAACCATCGCGCCAGATAATTTGATAGAATTACCTGTAGGAATCGAAAAAAACATTGGTAATGTTAGCTATACGGTTGGAATTCTCAATTTTAAATTACATCCTGAATATACAGAGTTAACTGCTTTTGTTAAAATAGTACTTCCGCAAATAGACCAATTGGGAAATCAACGGGAACTTTTCTTTGGAGCTACAGATATTCGCCTCTCTCATGATGGTGGGATTATTGGAGAATGGGATTTAGTGTTATTGGGTGATTTTGTCTTTGGCATTGGTCCAAACAGTCTTGTACGTTTAAAAGGTGGACTTGATATGAGAACCGGAGACATTGATAAAAAATGCTTTGTAACTATTGATTGTAACGGATTCCAAAAATTACATCTCGAAGCCGAAGTACAATTTTCAAGATACATTTTAGAACCCTTAAAAGAAGATTTAACTGTTGATAATTCAACACCATATCCTGCACCTAATGCAGATAGAAAAAAGCGAATTTCGGGCGAATTTCAGATTACCGTAGAAGACTGGAATAATATACTTGTTGAAGTCACACTGCCCAGATTTCAAATGGCATCATTTAAAGGTACTGCATTTGATATTAATACAGCAGTATTTGATTTTAGTGATACCAATAACTCTGAAAATATGATTTTTCCTCCTAACTATGAACAATATCTTATAGAAGGAAACCATGAAGCATGGAGAGGTGTATATGTCAAAAGTTTACAAATTACACTTCCTGAAGCATTCCAACGAAGAAATTCAGATGCACGTGTTCAATTCAATGTAGCGAATCTACTTATTGACGGTATGGGTGTTTCAGGCGAGTTTGCAGTTGATAATGTCCTTCCCTTAGAAGAAGGCGTAGCGCATAAATGGCAATTTTCAGTAGACTCCCTAAGTGCAAATATTGTAGCTAATAGCTTAACAGGTGCTTCTTTTAATGGTAAGATTGTATTGCCTATTTCTAAAGAGATCACAGCAGAACAAGCTTCTAATGAAGAAGAATTGGAAAATTTAACCTTATCTTATACAGGCACTATAAATCCTGCAGATAATGAATATGTTCTCAACGTCAGTAATGTAAGTGATATTAATTTTGACATCTGGAAAGCACGCGCAACCATTACCGAAAATTCGTATGTAGAACTCGCCTTACGTGATGGAAAATTCAAACCCAAAGCCGTATTACACGGTCTTATGTATATAAAAGCTGATAATGACGAAAATGTCACAGCAGCTACAGATCCAACAAAAGAAAAAACGACTATTGATTTTCCTGTAGTAACGTTTCAAGAGTTAACATTACAAACAGATGCACCGTTCTTAAGTGTTGCCTATATGGGTTATAGCGGAACCGTAAAATTGGCTAATTTTCCTGTAACGCTTTCAGATATTAATTTAAAAACTACTGATTCTACCGCCACTTTATCTTTTAATGTAGGCATACATTTTATGAAAGATAAGTTTAATGGAGAAACAGGATTGGGAATTCAAGGAGCATTTGCAGAAAATGAAGGCATCCAAAAATGGAAGTTTAAAAAAGTAATTGTAGACGAGGTAAAAGTTGAAGCCGATCTAGGAGGTGTAAAGTTTAAAGGAAATGTAAGAATAATGGACAATGATCCTAAATATGGTGACGGATTTATGGGAGGTGTAGAAGCTCAGTTTGGAGGGCTTTCAGGGTTAAAAATAGCTTCGAATGCTATTTTCGGGAAAACAGACTTCAGGTATTGGTATGTAGATGGCCTAGTAGATAATTTGAATATCCCAGTATCAACAGGATTTAAAATCAAAGGATTTTTAGGAGGTGCCTATCATAGAATGAAAAAATCTGGATGGTCTTCTAGAATTAATACATCAGGGACAGACTACGAACCACATTTGGAATCTGGACTCGGTATCAAAGCCATGTTATTGTTCGCAACAATAGGTAGTTCAAGTGTCTTTAATGGAGGTTTAGGTTATGAGATTGCCTTTACAACTTCGGGAGGTATCAAAAGAATTGGTTTTTATGGTGAAGGACATATGTTACAAAGTGCCGATTATGATAATCCCGCTCAAGTCATGAAGGATAATTTAAAATTGATAGTACAAGCTGAAGATGCAATGGATGAAGCAGAAAGAGAAAATATGATGGATAATAACCTTATTGAAGCCGCACAAGTAATATACCCTTACAGTATTGAAGGACAAAAAGGTATCAATGGTTATGTAGCTATTGAATACGATTTTACAACACGTACCTAACATGGTGAATATCAATCTTATCTCGATATTATTGGAGGTTTATTTAGAGGTGTAGGCGAAAATAATAGAGCTGGATGGGCAGTACTACATTTTGCTCCTGACACTTGGTATGTACATGTAGGTACACCTACTGACAGAATAGGTATTAAAGTAGGTATTGGTTCTTTTGCTTTACAAACTGGAGCCTATTTTATGGTGGGTGATTATATTCCTGCTGCTCCTGCGCCACCTCCAATTGTAGCACAAATATTAGGTGTAGATGCTGATGTACTGGATTATATGCGTGATGAAAATGCCTTGAGTGAAGGTAGAGGTGTTGCATTTGGCGCTAATTTTAGCGTAGATACAGGTGAATTTACGGTGCTGATTTTCTATGCGCGTCTTCAAGCAGGTATCGGTACAGATATTATGGTAAGAGATTACGGAGAAGCTGAATGTAGAGGAAGTGGACAAGTGGGAATTAATGGCTGGTATGCAAACGGACAATCATATGCTTATTTGCAAGGTGAAATAGGGATTAAATTAAACTTATTATTTATAAAGAAGAAGATACCTATACTAACAGCAGGAGCTGCCGTTTTGATGCAAACTAAATTACCAAATCCAACTTGGTTTAGAGGTTATGTAGGAGGCCGTTTTAGCGTCTTAGGAGGTCTTGTTAAAGGTAATTTTAGATTAAAGGTTGAACTTGGCCGTCAATGCGAATTTCTTAATGGAGCACCGCTGGATGGACTGAAAATTATTGCAGATATAAACCCTATAGATAATTCTTCAAATGTAGATGTATTTACAGTCTCTCAGGTTGGTTTTAATATGAAGGTCAACGAACCTTTTGAATTTGAAGATGATGAAGGGTTAGGAACTTACCGTATTAATCTTAAAGAATTTAAGATTACTGAAAATGGTAATG
>CAZHYX010000213.1:0-5736 GCA_964536675.1 uncultured Flavobacteriaceae bacterium | reverse complement strand
GCAGGTAATTCAGATATTTATCCTTTATTTAACAGCGCGTCATAGTATAAGGCGTATGCGTAAACTTAGTCACCGTACTTATCAACGGCAGGCGTCAGTATTTCGAGTGGTAACAAGAAAATATCGGGATTTCCCATTATACCGTGCACCGCAGCTTTTTCTTAGTACTATTTCACATGCGGCACCAGTGCTGATTTTGGCATCAATCTTTGGTCCGGCAGTAGCTGGCCTTTATGCAATAGCACTAAGCGTTCTTCATTTACCAATAAACTTAATCTCGGTATCGGTATGCAAGGTGTTCTTACAACGCATTGCCGCCCAAGTACATTCCAATAAACCTATTCGACCTTTGATTTTACGGGTAACTTATACGCTCATCCTGTTAGGTATTGTGCCTTTTGGCACAATCATGCTGGTAGCTCCCTGGCTATTTTCTTTTGTTTTTGGTGCGGATTGGGGGCAAGCAGGTGATTATGCACGTTGGCTTGCGCTATGGATGTTTTTTCATTTTATTAATTCGTCAGCGGTTCAGTCATTTCCTATAACCGGCAGCCAGCATCTTCTCCTTATTTGGGAAATCGTGACAACGGTGATAAAAATAGCACTGTTACTGTTTATTGGCACAATGACAAAAGATGCCGAATTAACGGTGGCGGTATATGCTGTATTTGGCGCATTAGCTTATATTGTATTAATTTTTATAGGTATTATTCAGGCGGGTAAAAATGATAAAATAAGACAAATGTGAACAAAGTAGGTTTGATGAAGTGTCAGATGTTAAAAAAGAAGCGAGAGTATTCACGCTACTAGTTTTCACAGTATATGAATTCAAGGGGCTTATAGCATAAAGTGGACAAAGCTGCTGACATTATTGTCTGTTACTTCACTAGTTCGGTTAAAATACTTTAAAAAGACACTAGATGTCTAGTTACTTTGTAGATTATAACGTATATTTTAATTTTACGGTGTGTTATTGGTGTCTAAAGGTATTGGTGTTAATAAAAAGGTTAAGTTTTATGGCATTTGGTGTGCAACTCTTGCCAAATCAATTATCAGGTTTAGTCTAGTAAAGGTTCTAATATGACATTAATTAAATCTATAGGTATTAAATTAAGGCAAAATATTAAAAAGTTTGTTTTAAGAAAAAAAGTTATTCCTTCATTGTTTTATACAGGAGGCAGAAAAAATATAGGTGATTCAATGGTGCCCTGGCTTACCTATAAGCTTAAAGGTGAAACGCTTCCTTATAGTAATCCATTAGAAAATAATGGACCTCACCTTTTCACAATAGGATCAATTTTACAATTTTCAACTAATGATTGTGAGATATGGGGTTCTGGTTTTATTTCTCAGAACAGTAAGTTTAAGTCCATTCCTAGGGTCTTTCATGCAGTTAGAGGGCCAATGACAGCTGATAGAATTGAAGTTTTGACAGGGCAGAAAATATTAAATTTTGGTGATCCAGCTTTGCTTACATCAAAGTTTTATTCTCCTCATGGTATACAGTCAACTAACATTATAGGCTTGATTCCTCATTATGCAGATAAAACTAATTTACTTAATTCTAAAATTATAAACTCTAAAGGGATTGAGGTAATTGATGTTGAGACTGATGATATTGAAAGTTTTGTGAATCAAATAATAAAGTGTAAGCTGATCATTTCGAGTTCGTTGCATGGAATTATTCTCGCTGAATCATATGGTGTCCCTAGTTTTTGGGCAAAGTTTGGTACTGATGTTTATGGCGATGATTTTAAATTTTATGATTATTATTTATCAACTGGAAGAAATGTTAAACCCCTAGGTTTTTATACTGTTTAGTGAAGCACAAATTGCTAAAAATACTTATAATAATAAGTTTGATTTAGAGGCTATGCAAGATGGTTTATTGGAAACATTTCCGTATGGGTTTTGATAAAAGCATTTTAGTCCTACCTCATGTGAATAAAATTGGAGGTGCAGGAATATATAATCAAGATGTAATTAGATCCCTTGTGGAGAATTATCATGTCTGTATCGGTGGGGAGTATAGACATGATTACGAAGGAGGACTAGCTGTGGGTGGATTTGAGTTATTTTCTAAATTATGTATTTTCCCAATGTATTCAGGAGTGTCTTATAAAGCCAAGTTGTATTTTTTATTAAGAATTATTTTAAGTTTACCAATCATTCTTTTTTGTGCTTTTCAATTGCGCAATACAATCAAGAGATATGATATTGTTATTCTTACATCAAGCATACAGACTCCATTAATATTCTTTTTAAAACTTGTACAGCCAGAACTTAAAGTTGTAATTTTTATACAGGAAAATTTTATATTTTCTGATTCATTAATATCACTTTGTGGTAAAAAAAATTTGTTAAAAGCATCTTTGGTTATCTCTATTACTAAGGAATGGAAGGCGTGTGCATTAAAGAATGGTATTAATTCGTGCTTATTGGTCAATGATTTTATTTCATTAAGTAATGATTATGTCGTTAATAAAAAACAATATGACCTTTTATATGTAGGTGGTGACTCAAGATTAAAGGGTTTTTTTGAGGTCTTGGAGTTTGTGAAAGAAGCTTCTAAAGAGAAATCTTTTTCAATTGCAATGCTTGGAAAATATAGCTCTGATTCTCAGGTGTTAATAAATTCAGTAAATCAAGAAATAAAGAAGTCTGGTGTAAAGATTGTATATATTGGATTTGTAGATTATATCTATCCATATTTAATAATGTCTAAAGTTTTGCTATTGCCTATTCAATCACCACATTTTTGTGGGCCTGCGATTGAAGCGGGGATATGTAAGGTGCCTTTTTTAATTCCTGACTTTGAAGGAGAGTTAGATTTCGCAATAGACGAGTTTAATTGTTTTCGATATCCTTTTCAAGATGTAAGTAGCTTAGTCGTTTCCTTTAAAAAAATGATTAGTGATGATCGATATTTATATTATGGCAAAAACAATTATTCTTTTTATCTTGATAACTATGAAAAGAATAATTTTAGTTCTTCTTTAATTCGGTTTATTCGGGATATATCGTGAAAGTGAAAATTCTTAGGTTTTTAGATAAATCAATGTTTCAAGATTATTTTGTTGTTATTCTTGTTATTTTAGTTGCTGTTTCTCCATTGTTAAATTACATAACTAAATTAGCTTCCCTGTTATTAATTTTATTTTTGGTTTCAAACAAATTTAAAGTTAAAACCAATTACTTGTTATTCTTGTTATTCTTTTCGATTTTCTTTTTTCCTTCATTTTTGGTTGATATGTACAGTTTGGTTGACGGTTACCCTTTAACTGGTTCAATGATGTTCATACCTTTAAGTGTTTTTGTGGGTTTAATTATTAGCATGAATTTCTCACCTTCCAAATATATTTACATTAGTGAGTCATTTATTTTTATTACTGCTATATTATCTTTAGTTAGTGTTATGGTTTTTATGATCTCACCTTCAATTGTAAATTACATGTTTACTTATGAATATGGAGAGTTTCAACATAAGACTATCTTGATTTTTAATGTTTTAACTTTTGAAGATCAAACTCTTGTGTTGAGAAATACTGGTATTGCTTCAGAGCCTGGTCTTTACCAGTTAATCTTACATTTGGGGCTTTGGATGCACCTGAAGTTTTCAGAAAATGTCAAAACAATAAAAGTTATTGTATATATCGTAGCTATATTATTTACATTTTCTACAGTAGGTTTGCTTTTATTATTAATTGTCTTTTTGTTTTTTTTAAAGAAGAAATCGTTTATAGCTATACTGTTTGTTCTGTTTACTGTAGTCATTTTTTCGAATCAACTTATTGAGATTGTGGAACATCAAATAGACTATAAGCTAATAGGAAGTGACACATTCATTGAACGGTTTGAGCCTTTTATAAATGTGTTTACGTTAAGCGGTACTGGCTGGTTTGGTGGTCTAGGTTCGATTAAATATACCGCAATCGTTGATGATCTGAACATAGGAGCATGGGATTCGTTTGGGCAAATAGCAGTTCGGTATGGGTATTTCTCCTTATTTTTATTTTGTTTGCTTTCACTTTTCATTTTGTTTCGTGATTTTTATTTGTTTTGCATTTTATTGTTAACGACTATCTCACAGTCAGTTTGGTTTTTTGCTTTTTTGATTCCTTTCTATATATGGGCGATTACAGGGCAATTTATAATTTTACAAAAAATTAAGTTACGGAGTATTTAAGATGGCATGTTTAAGAAACAATAGGGCTGTTTTTCTTGGTTATGTTATACCTGATGAGCTAGCAAAAGAGATTTTTAGTATTGATAGCTTGCCAGCTATTCAAACGCAAAAATTTGGATGGTCTCTAGTTAGATCTTTAAATAGTATCTTTATGAGATTAGACCTGGTTTCAGTATGTCCTATTCAGAACTTTCCACTGGGAAAAAGGGTTATTCTCTCATATGGTAGGTTTTCTAAGGAAGGTATAAATGGGGTGTATTTAGGGTTTGTTAATATATTGTTGATTAAACATATAACTCGTTTTATTAGTCTTTTGAGTTATACTTTTATTAGTTTTACGAAGAAAAAACCAAGCCATTTAATTATACATGGTTTGCATCTGCCGTATATCATATTTGGGCTAATAATGAAATTTTTTAATATTAAAATTACATGTGTTTTAACTGATAGAAATGGGATTGTATTGCCAACAGACAGTTGGTTATCAAGATTGCTTAAAAAGTTAGATTTTTATTTAGTCAAATCAATTGTGAAGAGGTTTGATTCTTTTATCGTCTTATCGCCCTATCTATTGGATGTCTATGGTATAAAAAGAAATAGCTTGGTAATTCCTGGAGTTTTGAGTTCTACCTTTATTAAAAAAGTTGAGAAATCTAAGCCAAAAATAGTTAACGGAGGACGAGTTAATATTGTTTATGCGGGAGGATTAAATGCTATGTATGGTGTTGCATATTTAATCGATGCAGTAAAAATGTTACCAGCTAAAAACTTTGTTTTAACTTTATACGGATGGGGAGATTTGAAAGAAAATTTTTTAGAGCTATCTAAAAATGATAATCGATTTCATTATGGAGGGTTGTTAAATGAAAATGATCTTATTGATAAGCTTATTGATGCAGATTTACTAATTAATCCGCGCCCATCGAATGAAGCCTTTTCACAATCTTCTTTTCCATCAAAACTAATTGAATATTTGGCAATAGGGAGACCAATTTTAACTACTAGGCTTGCAGGGATACCTCATAGTTTGTCTACATTTTTTAATTATATTGATGATGAAAGTCCTTCTGGTATTTGTTCGGCAATATTGTCAGTTACAGATTCTAATAAAAGTGTACTCGAGTCTAAAAGTTCGTTAGGTCAGGCTTATGTTAAGAATAGCTATTCCGAAGAGGCTATTGGCAAATCTATACAATGCCTATTTAACAAATAAATATGCAAAGTTTTCTGTTTTATCAAAGCCATATTGGTTTTTTATTACATGAATTCTATTTAATAAATGTAGTTTTTGAACAAGTAGTGGTAGATTATACTGACAGTACTGTTAGCAGGTATTTGAAAAAACACGCAGTTGAGTAAAACGGGCAGTTTTTTGTCAGGCAGATGAGTAATAATGATAAGGAAAAAATAAATGTTTAACAATAAAGTCTTATTAATTACAGGCGGAACAGGCTCTTTCGGCAATGCCGTTTTAAAACGGTTTTTAGATTCAGACCTTAAAGAAATCAGAATATTCTCTCGTGATGAGAAAAAACAAGATGATATGCGTA
>CAZHYX010000212.1:2163-5747 GCA_964536675.1 uncultured Flavobacteriaceae bacterium | reverse complement strand
TTACTACTTGTTGTACTTGTAAAATTGAAGACTACGGGTTCTGTAAGTATAAAATTATCACTAACCGTATTACTATTATTATCTGTTGCAATCACTCTGTAAGAACCGGCTGGTAAATTATTAATTGTAGCAGTTGTAATCCCTAAGGAAACTGGAGAGCCACTACCCATATCAAACCATTCATAATTATAAGATGGTCCTGGATTTGGGATACCTCCTGCGGCTGTAGCCAATAAACTTCCTGTTGAATCGCCATTACATAGTACTGGCTGTAGGAGGCTAATTGAAACTGTAAATACGGGTGGTTCTGAGAGTGTAAATGCTTGCGCAGTTGTACATCCATTTGCATCCGTAACGGTAACGGTATAGGTTCCGTCCGATAAACCTGTTATGTCTTGTGTGGTTGCTCCATTACTCCATGAATAAGTATATCCTGAAGTACCACCGGAAGCGGTAATATCTATTGAGCCATCTGATGCACCATTAAATGTTGGATTTTGAATGCCATTTGTTGGTGATGTTATGGTAATTGGAGTTGCTGGTTGCGTAATGGTAATTACGGGTGAACTCGTAATTGAACAGCTATTTGCATCTGTAATTGTTACCGTATATTGTCCTTGTGCTAGACCACTAATATCTTGCGTTGTACGACTGAAACCTGCATTTCCAACCATATTCCATTGATAGGTATAGCCTCCTGTTCCTCCAGAAGTGCTAATATTAATTGCTCCCGTACTATCTCCAAAACAGGACACATTTGTAGTGGCATCAACCGTATATTGAATTTGACTTGGTTGTGTTAAATTATAACTACTTGTAGCAGTGTTTCCATTGCTATCTGTTACTAGAACAACATAGTTGGCTGCCGTTAATCCAGAGATTGTTCTTGTATTAGAATAGGCTGTTCCATTTCTGGTCCAGAAATAGGTATAGGATGAAACCCCGCCAACTGGGTCGGCTCGTAAGGATCCGTTATTATCACCAAAACAATCGAGTGTGTTTAAAACCGTAATGGAAGTTGTTAAAAGTGATGGTTGTGTTATTGTATAACTACTGGAAGTTGTACAGCTATTCGCATCAGTAATAGTTACTGTATAAGTACCGGCTGCTAAGCCATTAATATCTTGAGTAGTAGCTCCATTACTCCATGAGTATCCATAAGCTGGAGTACCGCCATTGACAGTAATATTTATCGAACCGTTTGAGAGTCCAAATCCTGTTGCTGCCGTTGTAGTTCCGGAAACTGTGAGTGCTGCGGTTGGTTGATTTATAGTAATATTAACCACCTTGTCTTGAGAAAACCCGACAAAAGAGAATAATACTGCCATAGCAAGTAGTATTATTTTTTGATATCTATATTTTACTTTTTCCATAATCATATTTTATTGTTGTGCCACACAGCTATTACTATCTCTAACTTTTACTTGGTAATTACCTGTAGATAAATTTGTAATAGCATGTGAATTTGCATTGCTAAATGATAACCAAGAGCTACCATTATTGATGCTATATTGATAATTTCCTGCTCCTCCAGAAGCATTGATACTGATACTTCCTGTGTTTGTTCCAAAACAATCAACATCTGTCCAACTTGCAGTGAATGTAACTGCAGTGGGAGCATTAATGCTAATATTTGGATATGAAATAACGCTACCAGCCGGTGTGGACTGATAGTCTAAATAATAAGTTCCTTGTGGTAACGCATTTGGCCACGTATAGGTTGTGCCTGAAATTGTAGTTGTAAAACTACTAATAATAGGGCCAGAGGCATTATCTCTTTTTAATACAAATAGAATTTGTTCATTACTTAGGGTTTCATCAAATGTGATTACAAAGCCACCATCAGATGAATTGTTACAGGTTGTTGGTGTTGTTATTACCGAAATTATTCCTGGTGTACAGGAAATTACAGTGTATGTTATGGTATTTGTAAATTTGCCATTTACACGAGCTCTAATAAATACATTGCCAGTATATCCATTGGATAAAAATGTGCTTAAATCAACATTGACAGAATTAGTGCCAGATGACTGTACACCAAGACTTTGGAACGCATTGGAAAGGTTTGTAGTGTATTCCCAATTATAAGTCCTTCCAAAACAGTCATTAGCAGCTTGGAGAGGTAAAAGATCATCAATACAAATAGTGTTATTTGCAGGTTGAGTTAATAATGTTTGCGTATTATAGACCTTAATATTAAAGTCTCTACAAGAATCAATAAAAAAAGTAAAACAATTAGGATTTGTAACATTAACTGTTTGATTAACAAAACAATTTCCAAAATTGCCACCTTCTACTTGATCGACATTATAGGCAATATTGATAGATGTAATAGTTAATGTTGGCGAAAAAAGATATGCTGTTGGAGCTTCATTATTTTGTGTACTTGAATATGTATATGTATCAACAACCGTGGCGTTATGGTATGCCGTATATGTTGCATCTATTAAATGTGTAAATGTCGTGTTATTAGTGCCGAACCGTTGAATTCTTGCTGTATAGCCTTGAGCGAAACTTATGTTTGCTATCAATAATATTGCTATGTAAAGTAATCTTTTCATAATTTATTGTTGACTCACACAATTATTGTTATCTCTAACTTTTACTTGATAATTACCTGTCACTAAATTTGTAATGGTATGTGTAGTTGCATTGCTAAAAGCAGCCCAATTACTGCCATTATTGATACTATATTGATAATTGCCTGCTCCTCCGGAAGCATTGATATTGATACTTCCTGTATTTGCTCCAAAGCAACCTACATCTGTCCATGTAGCCGTAAAAAGTACTGGTGATGGTGATGTAATAGCAATTGGTCCAACATCTATTACATTACCCGTTGGTTCGGTTTGATACCTTAAATAGTAGTCTGCAGATGGAAGATCATTAGGCCAAGTATAACTAGTACCTGTATAGGTTACATTTGACAAAGAACTTATGATTGGCCCCGTAGTTGGGTCATCTCTTCGTAATACCATGGCTAAGGTTTCTCCACTAGTAAGTGTGCGGTCAAAATTTAGGGTAAATCCACCATCATTTGAATTTGAACAGGTAGTTGGTTGTATACTAAAAGAACTTGTATTTGGAGAACAAACACCAAAAGTATAGGTCAAAATATCTGAGTATGTGGGTGTTCCGGGACTTGGGTTGTCATATTGTAATCTCAAACGTACATTTTGACCAATAGTAAGTCCTGTAAAATCGCTCATATTAATGCCAAATGAACTTGAATGACGACCATAGGATAAATGGGTACTCCATACGGTACTGCTACCAACTTGATATTGTACTCCGTAATTAAGGCTAATTCCAGTACATTGTACATTGTCAGTAATTTTTAATGAAGTAGTTTGACAGGCTAATAAGACATTATTTGCTGCACTATAATTATTCACTTCAGCAAATGTTTTTATTCTATAAACAGCAAGTCTTCCTCCTGGTGCTGCCAATCCGGGAAGATAACTATCAAGTGCTGAACCTTGCCAACACCTAATGGGTACTTGACTATTTGAAGAGTTAATTCTTTTATTGATATGAGTATATAATACTGAACTTTGTACAATACGGTCACTAAACCTACCGCC
>CAZHYX010000212.1:0-2124 GCA_964536675.1 uncultured Flavobacteriaceae bacterium | reverse complement strand
GTATAAATTCTCCTGATGTAGCTGGAGGATTAACTAAACTTAAATTAACATTTGTATTGCCACCTCCCCAGCGAACATAGGTTTCAAACTCATATTCAATTTTATACTTGTGTTGTGCTTGTATAGCAGTAGCGCTTAGTATAAAAATTAATATGTAGAGTAATTCTTTCATAATTTATAGCTGACTCACACAATTATTTGCATCTCTAACTTTTATTTGATAACTGCCCGTTGTTAAATTCGTAATTGTATGTATAGAGACGTTGTTAAAAACAGCCCAGTTACTACCATTGTTGATACTATATTCGTAATTTCCTATTCCACCTGAAGCATTGATACTAATACTACCTGTATTTGCTCCAAAACAGTCAATATCTGCCCAGTTTGCAGTAAATGTAACTGCAGTGGGAGCATTAATGACAATGTTTGGATATGAGATAACACTACCTGTTGGCGTAGACTGATAGTCTAAATAATAAGTTGCTTGGGGTAATGGGTTTGGCCATGTATAAGTCGTTCCAGAAATAGTAGCTGTAGAACTACTAATAATAGGACCAGAGGCATTATCTCTTTTTAATACGAATAGAATTTGTTCATTACTTAAGGTTTCTTCAAATGTGATTACAAAGCCACCATCAGATGAATTGTTACAACTTGTTGAGATTGTTACTACTGAGTTTATCCCTGGTGTACAGCCAATAGCTGTATATATCATTGAATTGGTAAAGTGACCATTGACGAGTGCTCTTATAAATACATTACCCGTGTAGTTATTTGGTAAGAAAGCGCTTAAATCAGCATTTACAGTGTTACTTCCTGTGGATTGAACACCTAAACTTTGAAATGAATTTGCAAGATTAGTGGTAAAATACCATTCGTAGACATAAGTATTGCAAGCGTTATTAGAACTTAAGGGTAAGAGTACATCTGGACAAAATGTGTTATTTGCAGGTTGAACTACTTGCGTATTATACACTTCAAGACTAAATGATCTACAGTCCGACAGAAAAGTACTAAAACAATCAACATCTGAAATATTAACAGTTTTAGTTACGCTACAATTAGCAACAGCAGGAAACCCTTCATCATAGTCTATATCGTAAGAAATGATAATCTTAGTTATCGGTAATGATGAGTTCAAATAAATGATTGAAGGAGGATTTATACTTTGCGAAGTATCATCAGAGAAATCATATGAATCAACAAGTGTTGTGTTATTATAAGCTTTGTAACTAGTACCATTAGAAAAAGCAAATTGAGTAACGCCACCGCCAAATCGCTTAATTTTCGCTTGATAATCTTGCGAAAACCCAAGAGTTGATATTAATAATAATGCTATATAGCCGACTTTTTTCATTTAATCTTTAAATTCTCTTAGTATTTTACTTCAATTTCACTTGTTTCTGACACATTTCCATCTTTAAAAATGGCTCTTATTTTATAGACATAAGTAGTATTGATTGTCATATTGGTATCATATACTATCTTGGTTTTTGCATGTACCATTCTAAATAATCGGAGTGGTCCATCTTGTTTTGCACGATAGATTTCAAATTCTGCTACATTCTTTTCTTTATACCTCCAGCTTAATTCAATACGTTGTTCTTCTTTATTTGCTTTTGCATAGAATCCTTTAATTTTGGGTCTTAATCCTAATCGTTTTACACCAATTGAAATTGATGGAGAAGGAGTAGATTCCAATCCTGATAGATCTCTTGCTAATACCGTATAACTATAGAGATAACCTTCTTCAATATCTTCATCTACATAACTATCTTTATTTTTATCCAGCTCTATAACTAATTTCCATTCACTATTATTGTCTAGTTTCTTGTAAAGCAAGTACTTCTCAACATCTTCACTAGAGCTTTTGGCCCATTGTATGGCAATTGATTTTGTATCTTCTTGTAATTGATAGCTCTTAATTACAGGTGATGTAGGGGGTACAACATCTGGCTTTACTAGCTCTATTATTTCTGAGAGCTCAGACATATTATAACGTTTGTCTAATGCAGAAACACGGTAAAATACTTTTGAATTCAAGTTCTTTATACTAATGGTGTCTGTAAAAATATTTTCTTCCTGTGGCGCAGATTCAATAGGGCTAAACTCATTATATTTGTT
>CAZHYX010000211.1:0-5762 GCA_964536675.1 uncultured Flavobacteriaceae bacterium | reverse complement strand
CTATTATTGACTATCGTGAAGTGAGAGAGTTTACTGGGATAGCTGATCTTAAGAGGGTAGAAGGGGTAACTCCGGAAATATTTAGAAGAATAGAAAGGCTTTAGGTAAACAAACACGCCAACAAAGTGTTTCTGACCAAAGTGGTCTTGGTAACTTATTAGGCGGAATGTTAGGTGGTGAAAGTCATCAACAACAGAATATGGTAGAACGTTTATTAGATTCAGATGGTGATGGTAGTATTATTGATGATGTTGCCGGAATGATTTTAGGAGGTGGTAAAAAAAGTGGACTTGGCGGATTGCTAGGTGGGCTTTTCGGAAAATAACTACTGAAATGGCTAGATGACCGAAGCTAGAAGACTGAAAAAACTTTCGTTTTTTTGACATCACTTAAAACTTCAATTTACTTTTACAAGCTATTCTCTTTCGAGGATGGCTTTTTTTTATAATTATTTTTATGTGTTTTAATTCAAAACCGCTACTTTCGCAACCTAATTTTTTTTAATGGAAAAACTAAAACAACGTTGGGGTATCACTTCAAATTGGCAAATACTAATTATTATTTTTGTGTTTAGCATTACCGGTTCCTCTTCTTTGTTTATTGCAAAACCTATCATTAAAGGTCTTGGTATCACTAAAGAAAATTTACATATTATTACATATTGGATTCTTTATGTACTGATTGGTTTTATATTCTATCAAATTATGCTGATTCTATTCGGTTGGGTATTCGGGCAATTTAAATTCTTCTGGAATTTTGAAAAGAAAATGCTAAGTAGAATGGGTTTCAAACGCTTTTTTAAGGAATAAAACTAAGCTTTTCCTTTTTTAATTATAAACTTATAAATCCATGTTAATGTAAATGTCGGAATAATATCCAATCCTGGTATTATTTCTTCAAAGAATGATACCGTTCCTCCTATTTTACCTTCTACACCTTTATACATCTTATAAATTAGTAATGCTGATACCGGAGCCCATATCACATCACTAAATTCTCCAATACCGGGAACCATAAATGATAGCATTCCTATTGCATCAAATAGTAAACCTAGTATTAATAACAAATATTTTCTTTCTTTTTTTGGTTCGGTCATTTTTGTAATTTTGGTTATACACTAATAGTATAGCAACAAGAATGCCATTTTTAAGAAAGTTTAGAGCTTATTAATTTCAAAAATTCATTTCGAGTTTCCATCTCTTTAAAAGCACCTCTAAAAGCTGAAGTTGTAGTCACTGAATTCTGTTTTTGTACACCACGCATCATCATACACATATGTTAAGCTTCAATTACAACAGCTACACCTTGCGGTTTTAAAACATTATTAATGGCATTGACAATTTGGTCTGTCAAGCGTTCTTGAACTTGTAGTCGTCTAGCAAAAATATCAACTACACGCGGTATTTTACTTAAACCTACTATTTTACCATCTGGTATATAGGCTACATGTGCTTTCCCGAAAAAAGGCAATATATGATGCTCACAAAGAGAGTAAAGTTCAATATCTTTTACAATAACCATTTCACTATAATCTTCATCAAATAAAGCCGATTTTAATACTTTTTCAGCATCTAAATCATAACCTTGTGTTAAGTATTGTATTGCTTTTGAAGCACGTTCTGGCGTCTTTTGAAGTCCTTGCCTATTAACATCTTCGCCAATATTATCAATAATTGATTCGTACTTCTGTTTAATAGCATCGGTTACTTCAATATTATATTCTTCAAATTTTTGATAAGACATAGTTAATAGTTTTAAAATGGAAAGATATAAAATTAATATGGTATAAAATTCAAGATGATATTTTGGGTTAGATTAAAGATGTTAGACCGTTTCTTAAATATACAAGACCGCTTCGCTTTAAGACTCAAGATAAATGAGATTCCACTGTTTACTGAAATAAGTTCAGCAATGGCAGTGGGATTATCCCGATAGCATCGGGACAACTAGCTACTTTAAAATTCGTCAGCCTATGGTAGATTCTTTAAGACCTTGGTGTTTTAATTAGTAGAGATCCTGCTATGCAGCGGGATTAGTTCAACTAACTATCTTAAATTCGTTCACCTTTGGCGAACTCTTTAAAATAGAGTTTCACTAAAATAGAAGATTTGCTGAAAAATGAATTCCAACAAATCTTCAAACCAAAAATCAACCAAATTTTTATTCGCAATGCAAAAGCCAAAAAATAAAAATGGCTAATACTTTTATTTTATTTCTTTAATTTACTTTTATACTTTTTAATAAACTTATCTAATTTAGGATTGATTACCATTCGACAATAGCCTTGATTTTTATTATTACTATAATAATCTTGATGGTAATTTTCGGCAACAAAATAATTATTAATAGCCGTTACCTCGGTAACAATTTCACTATCAAATATTTTCTCACTTTCTAAGTCAGCTATCATTTTTTCCGCTTCCAATTTTTGAACATCATTATGATAAAAAATAGCTGATCTATATTGTGTACCCACATCTGCGCCTTGTCTATTTAATGTTGTTGGGTCATGTGTATTAAAGAATACATCTAACAACTCTATAAAACTGATTATTTCAGGATTGAATGTTAATCTAATTACTTCGGCGTGACCAGTAGTACCCGAACAAACTTCTTTATAAGAAGGATCATTAACTACACCACCTGCATAACCTGATTCAACTTTAGTTACGCCTTCTAATTGTTCAAAAATTGCTTCGGTACACCAAAAACATCCGTTACCGAAAGTGGCTAATTCTAATCCGTTCATAAATTCTGTATTTTGTGTTAGTTTTTTATGTTCATTTTTTTTATCAGCAGATAAATTACACGATAAAAAAGTGAATATAAAAACAAAATAAATACTTTTTTTAACCATCTTATTTTTGGTTTATATATAAGACGGGTTAATTAGTATTTTATTACAGCGTTAGGAAAACTTTAACACTAATTACGAGGTATTAACTTTCGAGGGAATTGAATCAAACTTTCTGTACCGTTCTTACCAACGGTTGCTACACCAAATAAATAGTTATCTATCACAATATTTTTAAGTGTATAATCGGTTATTTTACCCACAAAACGGCTATATTGCCATTGTGGTGAAGTAGTATCTCTCCAATAGACTTTATAACCAATTATATTTAGATCATTAATAACATCCCACTTTAATCTGGTAGATGGTTGTACAGCTCCGCCAATCATTACATTTTTTGGTTCTGGTGGTGCGGATGCTAATGAAGCTAATGTCAATGCATTAACAGCAGTTAGTTTTGCTGCATATTCAAAATTAACCGACTCAATAACATCACCATAATTAATTCCGTTTTCGGTACGAATATCTTGATGTTGTTCATTATAGTTTTCGTGCGTTTCCATAATACGAACTCCCGTAAAACCTGCATCATTAAAAGGTCTATGATGACCACCTCTGCCAAATCGGTCTAACCTATAGATCATAATGGCATCAAGATTTGTCATATAATCATCTGTTAATTTATCAATGTATCGTGCCAATTGCCTTGACGGGCCATCAATTTCACCTCCATAATAACGCATCATTTTTCGTTGTTGTTCAGTCGTTTTCATGGAAATAGCTTCTGAAAAAACTCTAAAAGTAGTATTGTTTATCACTCCATCAATACCTTTAATATTACCAATCATGTCATTATTTAGTACTCCAACAATATCCCAACCCTGTTCTTTAGCTACTTTTGCCATATATTGTCCACCATACAAGCCTTGCTCCTCTCCTGAAAGTCCAGTATATATAATGGAAACAGGGAATTTATACTGAGTCAATATCCTAGCCGCCTCCAAAGTACCTGCCATTCCCGAAGCATTATCATTTGCTCCTGGAGAATCTGAAGTGAAATTGTTAGGATCAGAAACTCGGGAATCAATATCGCCAGACATAATTACATATCTATTAGGGTAGGTTGTTCCACGCTGTATTGCCAATACATTAACTACCCAAGTATCTTTAATGATTCTTCTATCGTTTTTAGGAACTAAATTACGTTGAAAACTTACTTCTAAGCAGTTATTACAGTTAGTCGAAATAGTTTCAAATTCTGATTTTATCCAGCGTCTTGCTGCACCAATACCTTTGGTTTGAGAAAGTGTATCTGATAAGGTATGACGCGTCCCAAAATTTACTAGTGTACGGATGTCTTTTTCTATACGCTCAGCTAATGGTGCCGTAGAAATTTCTGTAAGTAGTTGTGAAGTTTCACTTTGCGCAAATGAAATTGATGTTATAAATATGAATATTAAGGTTTGTTTTGTTTTCATTTTTTGAATTTTATTAATTTATCATTCTTGTTAATACAGCTCTAGGTTGTATAATACCAATTTAACCATAAAACTAGTCATATAAATTGTTCCTTTTTTACTTATATTTTGTTAAAAAAAGAAACTATAATTAATACTATACTTTGTTTTTTTGCCTCATCTAATCAAAAAATAATTCAATTTATTAATGACAAATTTTATAATTAAATTGTATAACAAGTTTTTTGATAGAACGCTGATGACACTGATTAAGCAGATTTTTACTGATTTAATAACAAATATCTTGATAAATCATAAAAAATTCGTGTCATCTGTGTTCCATTTTATATTTTCAAGCGAGATTTATCATACATCAGTAATTCTACAAAACACCGAAAATTACAAAGAAATAATTATATTAGACGAACAAAATAGGTTTACATTATGAAAAAAATTACGCTATTACTCTTTTTTTTAACTTCGCTTTCAATTTTAGCACAGCAAGACAAACCTCCAAAATTTTGGGATAACGTTCGTTTTGGAGGTGGTTTTGGATTAGGCTTTGGTTCTAACATTACAACAATTGCCATTTCGCCAAGTGCAATTTATGAGTTTAATGATAGGTTTGCACTCGGATTAGCAGGTAGTTATTTATATGCCAAAAACAATGATCTAAAATCACATGTTTTTGGAGCTGGTATTATTTCGTTGTATAATCCTATACAAGAGTTACAGTTTTCTGTTGAATTTGAACAATTATTTGTCAATCAAAAATTATCAGGTTTTCCAGATGCTAATTTTGATTATCCTGCTTTGTATTTTGGTGCTGCTTATAGAATTGGCTCTTTTGCTGCAGGGCTTAGATATGATGTGTTGTATGATGATACTAGAAGTATTTATGCTTCCGCATTTTCGCCTATTTTAAGGTTTTATTTTTAAGCCCATCCTAAATCCTTCCCAAAGAGAAGGACTTTATCTAACATTAAAATTTTTGGCTATTAAGCCCTTTTTATCAAAAACTAAAATAAACACATTTTCTTAAAAAATGAACTATCTCGACCCAAGGATACGAGGTATCAAATAGGAATTCCTTTTTTATTTCGACGCAAGCGTCGGGGAATTAAACCCTAAAAATGAATTAAACCAAAAAAAGGTCTACAACAACGCCCTTTAATAGCCATTAAAAGACGAGGTATCACTATTGTTAATTCATAAGTCAGGCTTGACTCTATTATTATAACACCAAAAGATGACTACTTTAATTGATTTTTTTTTAATTGGAAATATCCGTATCTGTATTATTATTCTTTGGTTTTTGCGACAGAAAAACAAATCTGAGCTACCAAATAAAATTTTATGGGTGCTTTTTGTATTTATCGCTTTTGTTATGATAAATGTTTATGCTCTTATCAACAGAATAGAACTATTGTACTACATTACATTTTCGATTTCTGATATAGCAACGCTGTTCATAGGGCCGCTGCTATTTTTATATGTCAAGTCATTGTTTT
>CAZHYX010000210.1:760-5766 GCA_964536675.1 uncultured Flavobacteriaceae bacterium | reverse complement strand
TTAGATGGAATCATTCATGTTAACACTTTAATGGACTGTTATCAACAAAACACACTATTCTGTTAATAAAAAATCATCAAAATTTATGTGATTAGATACTAATAAACATATATTCGCACATCAAAAAAAATTAACTCTTTAAAATTGAAGTCAAAGTTTAGTTTGCCCCACCTGGAACTTTAAAAATAAGTTTCTACCTCTGTGAAGGAGAGGTAATATAGGAAGCTCTGAGACAAGCTACCCTCCGAAGCCTCGTACAGAGGACAGGTTCAGGGAATTTATTTAAACCTTTAGATTGCTAGAGGAAAGGAAAAGCTAAGAAAGTCCTGTTGTCATAATTGATGCAGGATTTTTTATTTGTAAGTATATCTCCTTATTTCTTTATTATATACTTATTTAACAAACCATTTACTTCTTGTGATATATTCAGCTTATAAATTACAATTATATAGACTATAGAAATGAGTATCGATTTTATAGTAATGTTCAATATTGGATGTAAACCAAAATCTATAAAATATAATGACGCGTATATTATCACAATCAACATTAATACTTTAATAGTTTTTTTACTAAAAGGTTGCATTTTTAATTTTTGTTGAACATATAAAATCTTAAATGTTGAGAAAACCAATACAACTATCAATGTTGCCAACGCCGCACCGTTTATTCCTAATTTATGAATGAGCCATTTGTTCAATATAATGACACTCAATGCCATAGCTAATGAAAAATAGAAAAACATTCTATAAAATTTAGAGTTTGTCAATATTGCTCCGTTTGTACCTAATGCCAATTTATACAATTCAGCAATTGAAAGCATTAAAACGATCCAAACACCAACCGAATATTCAGGTTTGCCAATAAACTCATATAAATCTTTTACATTTAGGTTTATCAATAAAAATAATAATCCACCTCCAATTAATAAGGTGATAGAGCTTTTTTGATATAAACTACGCACCTCATCTAAATTATTAGCATTGAGTTCTTTTGCAGTCAATGGGTTGATAATTTGCTGCATGGCTCGTGATGGAATTGCTACTACTTGTGCTATATAAACGCCAACTCCATAATAGGCAACATAAGCTATTTGTTTGATTTGTGGAATCATAAATTTATCTATTTCCAATAATATTCCACTTGCCGATCCTGCCAAAATAATATAAAACGAATAAGATACAATTTCTTTAATATTATCAGGTAATTTAAAAATAAATTGAGGCTTATAAATCATAAATGCATAGGCCATCATGATGAGCATTCTTATACCATAAACAACCACTAATGCGTAGATAAATTCTACTTGGCTTATCCAATTAAAATAAACTGCCAGTAACAAAATTGTTACATTTATTCTTACAAAAACTTCTTTAATAAAATTACCAAAAACAGTTTGTAATTGTACTTTGCTAAAGGCATAAAACACTTCAAAATACCCCATAAAAACAGCAACTATAAAAATAAGATATGAATAAGGTTTTATAATGGCATTTTTTTGCGAAATCCATTCTGAAATTGTTTCGTAAAGAATAGTACCTATCAATGCTAATGGAATAATTATCAATAATGGCAACAATAATGAACTTGTTAAAAATTGATCTTGCTCTAACTTTGTTTTATAGGATGTGAAAAATTTGATAATAGTATGTTGCATACCAAATACAAAAAGTGGTAGTAAGAGACTAGAGCTTGATAGGATAAAAGTAACCAATCCGTAATAGTCTTCGTGTAGAAAATGAGTATATAAAAACAACACATTGAGTCCACCAATGGCAAAACCTAAAAAAAGAATGACTGTGTTCTTAAACGATTGTTTTACAACAATTCCCATTTATTTAAATATAAAATGTCATTACGAACCGTTGAAAGCGGAGTAGTAATCTCACTATTATAATGAGATAACTTCGTCGTTTTTCTCCTCGCTAAGACGTAAACCTATTAGCTTCTTGGTTAAATAATTAAATCGAATATACAACATAATTGCCGAAGCTGTTAAACCTGCTAATAACCCAATCCAAATACCAACACTACCATATACTTCTTCTTTTCCTAAAAAATAACTTATCGGAAAACCAATCATCCAATAAGCTATAAAGGTAAGTAATGTGGGGATTTTAACATCTTGTAACCCTCTTAAAGCTCCTAACACTACTACTTGTATTCCGTCAGAAATTTGAAAAACGGCTGCTACTAACAATAGTTTTGAGGCAATACTAATTACTTCTAAATTATCTAATTGATTTACAATGTCGTGCTGATTAACATACATTCTTGGTAAATCATTATTAAATACCATAAATATCAATGCAAAAACAATATCTAGCAATATGGTCAAAAAGAAAATAGAAATAGCTATCCTACGTAATTCAACAAAATTCCGTAATCCTTTTTGATTACCCACTCTAATCATAGCTGCAACGCCTAAGCCCATAGCTATCATAAAGGTCATTGATGATAAGTTTAATGCAATCTGATTTGCCGCTTGCGGATTTTTACCTAAAGCTCCGGAAAGCCAAATTGCTGCAGTAAATATAGCTACTTCAAATAACATTTGTAATGCTGAAGGAAAGCCTAAATTAATAATTTTTTTCAGTATTGATTTTTTGATGTTTTTAAAACTAAAACGTTCTATATAGGGTTTAAACTTATCTTTAGATTTTAATAATAGCCAGATAAAAATTAACATTATTATACGCGATACTAATGTACCGATAGCTGCTCCAACAATACCAAGCTCAGGAAAACCAAGTTTTCCGAAAATGAGTAGATAATTTAATACTACATTAATAACATTTGCCAAAATAGTTGCCCACATGGCATATTTTGTTTGTGATAGCCCATCTGCAAATTGTTTAAATGCCTGAAACATTATTAACGGAATCAATGAAAAAGCAACTAAATTCAAATATGGCATGGCGTATTGAACTACCTCTTCGGGTTGATTCATACGATACATCAATGGTTTTAATGCAAGTATCATTAAAAATAAAAAAATGCCAAGTACAGTACATAAAAAAAGTCCGTGATTAAAAATTTTCTTACCTTTTTCAGTATTATTTTCACCATCAGCTTCTGCCACTAAAGGTGTAATTGCAGTAGAAAAACCAATACCTAAAGACATTGCTATAAACAAAAAGCTATTTCCTAATGATACCGCAGCAAGTTCTGCTGTACCTAACTGCCCTACCATAATATTATCTATAAAACTTACTAGGGTATGACCAATCATACTAAGCATTACAGGATATGCCAATTTTAGGTTATAGCGAAATTCAGATGTATAAGCTTTTAAGGTCAAAGGTTTGATTTTTGAGCTGGTAAAGGTAGTAGATTTTTGCGAGGAAATTAAGGTTGTAGTTATTGCGTAGAGACTCACGGAGATAGCACGTAGTTATGCTAAAAAAAACAAAAACCCACTTAAAAAAGTGGGCTTTTAAATACTTAAGGTGGGTTCTAAAAATTCATTTCTTTCAAAAAACAAAGAGAATAAATGAGATGCAAGGCACTATTTTTTTTGAATAGCCTTAGCTATTGAAAAAAATATAACGAAGCAGATTATTTGTTATCTTTGTTCCCATAAGGGTTTCCATAGTTTTCCATATACTTCTTAAAATTTTAGTTGCCTCTGAAAAACTATGAAAATTTTGATGTGAATGAATTTTTAGAACCCACCTTAATATAGTCTCTGACTATTCCTCTTTTACTTCTTCAAAATCTACATCTTGAACATCATCACCTTCAGGAGCTGTTTCAGCTCCGGTATCTGGTTCTGGTGTTCCAGCTTGTGCTTCTTGTTCTGCTTTATACATTTCTTCTGAGGCAACTTTCCAAGCTTCATTTATCTTTTCCATAGCTGTATCAATTTCAGCTATGTCTTTAGATTCATGTGCTTTTTTTAACTCCTCTAATGCAGATTCAATAGGTTCTTTTTTATCATCAGATAATTTATCACCAAACTCTTTTAATTGTTTTTCAGTTTGGAAAATCATACCATCTGCACCATTAATTTTATCAATAGTTTCTTTTGTTTTTTTATCTGCTTCTGCATTCGCTTCAGCATCTGCTTTCATCTTTTGAATATCTTCATCTGATAGGCCTGAAGATGCTTCTATACGAATATTATGCTCTTTACCGGTTCCTTTATCTTTAGCCGAAACATTAATAATGCCATTTGCATCTATATCAAAAGTAACTTCAATTTGAGGTACGCCTCTTGGCGCTGGTGGAATTCCATCTAAATGGAAACGACCAATCGTATTATTATCATCTGCCATTGCACGCTCACCTTGTATTACATGAATCTCTACAGATGGTTGATTTTCAGCGGCTGTTGAAAATACCTGTGATTTTTTAGTTGGAATTGTAGTATTAGCATCAATCAATTTTGTCATTACATTACCCATCGTTTCAATACCTAATGAAAGCGGTGTAACATCTAATAATAATACATCTTTTACATCGCCAGTCAATACACCTCCTTGAATGGCAGCTCCTACAGCTACAACCTCATCAGGATTTACTCCTTTATGTGGCTCTTTACCAAAGAATTTTTTTACTTCTTCCTGAATTCTAGGAATACGTGTTGAACCACCTACTAAAATAATTTCATCAATCTCAGAAGTTGATAAGTCTGCATCTTTTAAGGCTTTTTTTACCGGAGCCATTGAACGTTTTATCAAATTGTCAGCTAATTTTTCAAAATGCGCTCTAGTTAACGTTTTTACCAAGTGTTTTGGTCCGCTATCAGTAGCAGTAACATAAGGTAAATTTATCTCTGTTTGTTTACTTGATGATAATTCAATCTTTGCTTTTTCTGCGGCTTCTTTTAAACGTTGTAATGCCATAGGGTCTTTACGAAGATCAATACCTTCTTCTTTCTTGAATTCATCAGCTAACCAGTCAATAATTACATGGTCAAAATCGTCACCCCCTAAATGTGTATCTCCATTTGTAGATAATACTTCAAATACACCATCGCCAATTTCAAGGATAGAAATATCAAA
>CAZHYX010000210.1:0-745 GCA_964536675.1 uncultured Flavobacteriaceae bacterium | reverse complement strand
ATCATATACCGCAATTTTTTTATCAGCGCCCGATTTATCTAATCCGTAAGCCAACGCTGCAGCCGTAGGTTCATTAATAATTCTACTTACTTTTAAACCCGCAATTTCGCCAGCTTCTTTAGTGGCTTGACGTTGTGCATCATTAAAGTATGCAGGCACTGTAACTACTGCTTCTTTTACTTCATAACCTAAATAATCTTCAGCAGTTTTTTTCATTTTTTGTAATATCATTGCTGATATTTCTTGTGGTGTATATAAACGACCATCAATATCTACTCTTGGGGTATCATTTTCTCCTTTTACTACTTTATAAGGTACACGTTCTGCTTCTTTTTTTGACTCAGAATACTTATTACCCATAAAGCGTTTGATAGAATAAATGGTTTTTTTCGGATTGGTAACTGCCTGACGTTTTGCAGGGTCACCAACCTTACGCTCACCACCTTCAACAAAAGCCACAATAGATGGCGTTGTTCTTTTTCCTTCAGCATTAGGAATTACTACCGGCTCATTTCCTTCCATTACAGAAACACATGAGTTGGTTGTTCCTAAATCTATTCCTATAATTTTACTCATAATTTATGTTTTAGATTTTTCGTTTTTTCATTTTTAAACTCTGCTAATGAATAGTCAATGACTATGCCAACACATATTTTACAGAGTTTTGGCAGAAATCAAGAAATTAAAATGACATTGTGGCAGAAAGATGAAGGTTTAAAATTATATTTAGTGTAGAAAACACCCT
>CAZHYX010000209.1:0-5844 GCA_964536675.1 uncultured Flavobacteriaceae bacterium | reverse complement strand
AGTTACTTGCTTGCGTTAAATGATTTAGCTAAAAGCCATAATAGAAAGCAATTTCTATTATGGCTTTAGTTTTTTAAAATTAACTTATTTACACTTATTAACAATTGTTAATAAGTCATGTTGAAAAGCCGTTAGTAAGTTGAACAAACATTAACATCAATCTATACCTATATATAGTACTTTTACGAGTAAGAGAATCTAAGTGAGAATTTTTCCCCTTTGTATGCTATGAAAGAGATGACTTACTATGAGCTTATTTAGATTCAGAATCATATTGTTCTTTAATAATTTCATAATCAGTGTTTAGCGCACAATTCCTTAATGATAAAATTGATATTAAGAACAATATCTAAAAGCATCCACCTCAGGCGGATGCTTTTTTTATGATTTTTTGCCCTTATTATAAATTGATTTTATTTCAAAAACCTCTTTAATTATTAGTGTTTAGCACTTAAAAATTCGATTATAAATTTGTAAATTTGTAAACCTCCAAAAAAAGGAGGTGGCTCTATAACTTAAATTATATAAAATACAAATACATGTCAAAAAAAGCTACTATAGTTTATACAAAAACTGATGAAGCTCCTGCTTTAGCAACACATTCTTTTTTACCCATTGTAACGGCATTTATAAAATCTTCGGGAATTAACATCGAAACTAAAGATATTTCATTAGCCAGTAGAATTTTAGCTGATTTTCCTGATTTTTTAACTAACAATCAACAAGTTCCAAATGCATTGGTTGAATTAGGTGAATTAGCTAATAAACCAGAAGCTAATATTATAAAACTACCAAATATCAGTGCTTCAATTCCTCAATTAAAAACTGCAATAAAAGAATTACAAGTAAAAGGTTTTAAACTACCTAATTATCCTGACAATCCAGAAAGTGATACAGAGAAAACAATCAAGTTGCGCTATGATAAAATTAAAGGTAGTGCTGTAAATCCCGTTTTACGTGAAGGCAATTCTGACCGTCGCGCCCCTAAAGCAGTTAAAAATTACGCAAAAAAGAATCCGCATTCAATGGGAGTTTGGAGTAACGATTCAAAAACACATGTAGCAACAATGTCTGAGGGTGATTTTTTTCACAATGAAAAATCAATTACCATTAAAGAAAAAAGCTCTGTAAGTATTCAATTTATTGGTGAAAACAAAAGTACATTTCTTTTAAAAAAGAACTTACCACTGCTTGCCAGTGAGGTTATTGATGCTTCCGTAATGAGTAAAAAAGCATTACTTAAATTTTTAAAAGAACAAATAGCTGAGGCAAAAACTGAAAACCTATTACTTTCATTACACTTGAAAGCTACAATGATGAAAGTTTCTGACCCTATTATTTTTGGTCATGCTGTTAGTGTCTTTTTTGCGGCTATCTTTGAAAAACATAGTACGATTTTAGACGAGATCGGTGTAGATGTAAATAATGGCTTTGGAAGTCTTATCAATAAGTTACAAGAATTACCAGAAGCCAAACGTAAAGAAATTGAATCTGATATTGAAAAATGCTTTAATCAACAAGCAGACTTGGCCATGGTAAATTCTGATAAAGGTATTACAAACCTTCATGTACCAAGTCATGTAATTATTGATGCCTCAATGCCAGCAATGATCCGTAGTTCAGGACAAATGTGGAATGCTGAAGGTAAACTTCAGGATACCAAAGCAATTATTCCAGATAGTTCTTATGCAGATATTTATCAAGTCACAATAGATTTCTGTAAAAAACATGGAGCTTTTGATCCAACTACTATGGGCACCGTTCCAAATGTTGGACTTATGGCGCAAAAAGCTGAAGAATATGGCTCACATGATAAAACTTTTGAAATAGCTTCAAAAGGTAAAGTTCGTGTTGTAGATAATTCGGGTAATGTACTTCTTGAACATGAAGTTGAACAAGGTGATATTTGGAGAATGTGTCAGGTTAAAGATGCCCCTATTCAAGATTGGGTAAAGTTGGCTGTAGGCAGAGCTCGTGCAACCAATATACCAACTGTTTTTTGGTTGGATAACAATAGAGCACATGATGCAGAATTGATCAAAAAAGTAAATATATATTTACCTAATCATGATACAACCGGATTAGATATTAGAATATTATCTCCAGCAAAGGCCACACAATTTACCTTAGAACGTATAAAAGACGGTAAAGATACCATCTCAGTATCTGGTAATGTTTTACGAGATTATTTAACTGACCTCTTCCCTATTCTAGAACTAGGTACTAGTGCGAAAATGCTTTCTATTGTTCCGCTCATGAATGGTGGTGGGTTATTTGAGACAGGTGCAGGAGGTTCAGCTCCAAAACACGTACAGCAATTCTTAGAAGAAAACCATTTACGTTGGGATTCATTAGGCGAGTTTTTAGCACTTGCCGTTTCATTAGAACATTTCGGGCAAACTAATAAAAATTCAAAGGCATTAATTCTATCAGAAACGCTAGATGATGCTACAGATAAATTTTTGGAAAATAAAAAATCTCCTTCTCGTAAAGTAAATGAACTTGACAATAGAGGTAGTCATTTTTATCTAACTATGTATTGGGCGCAAGCCTTGGCAAGTCAAACTAAAGATACCGAATTACAAACCAAATTTAGCAGTATTGCTAAAGAATTGGAAGCTCAGGAAACACAAGTCTTAGACGAATTAATTTTTGTACAAGGAAAACCTATCAATATTGATGGTTATTATCTACCTAATATAGAATTGGCTTCAAAAGCAATGCGCCCAAGTAAAACATTTAATACTATTTTGAGTAGGATATAGTTTCCCACCAATAACGCAAAATAAATTTATGTATTTTTGATCCATGGGCTTTATAAGAACAACTGAGAAAGATTCTAATTATAATCATCTCGAAAAGATGAATATCAATGAATTGCTCACCAATATAAATAATGAAGATAAAAATGTTCCGTATGCCGTCGAAAAAGCAATTCCTCAAATAGAAAATTTAACTAAAAAAATAGTTCCAAAACTAAAGTCAGGTGGTAGGTTGTTTTATATTGGTGCAGGAACAAGTGGTAGATTAGGAATTGTTGATGCAAGCGAATGCCCACCAACATTTGGGGTACCTTATGATTTAGTTATTGGTTTAATTGCTGGTGGTGATACTGCAATACGAAGAGCAGTAGAGTTTGCTGAAGATTCAACAACTCAAGGTTGGGAAGACTTAAAATCGTATAACATTTCAGATAAAGATGTGGTAATTGGTATTGCTGCTTCAGGCACTACTCCTTATGTTATTAGTGCTTTAGAGAAATGCAATCAGCAAAATATAATTACGGGTTGTATAACCTGTAATGATAAAAGTCCATTAGCAAAAACAGCAAAATTTCCTATAGTTGTCATTGTGGGTCCTGAGTTTGTCACAGGTAGTTCACGTATGAAAGCCGGAACAGCTCAAAAATTAATACTCAATATGATCACCACTTCTACAATGATTCAATTGGGTAAAATTAAAGACAATAAGATGGTTGATATGCAATTATCAAATAACAAGTTAGTAGATAGAGGTACTAAGATGTTAATGAATGAACTACAAATTGATGAAAGCTTAGCCTCAGAATTACTACAAAAGTATGGTAATGTACGAAATGCAATAAATAACTACCAAAATGCAAAACAGTAAACAAACACTATCAAATGCAGTAAAATACTTAGCTCTTGCTTTAGTTCTTCTATTTTCTGCTCCCATATTAGTGACCATCGGATTTAAAGCATTAAAAAAAGATAACTCTTATTTGTTACTAATATTGGGAATTATACTAGCAATCGCAGCAATAATGGTTACTGCTCTAGGAGTTATTAAGGTTACCCGATATATTTTTGACAAGGATAATGATAAAAATTAAATCATTCTTCACCAAACTATTTCAATGGGAACATTGGCCCGCTTTTATGTTCTATGTGCCATTAGTTCCTTTTTATATTTACGCAACAATAAAAGCAAAACACCTCGTTTCTTATTTGATAGCAAATCCAGCAATTAAATATTCTGGATGCGGAACAGAGTCTAAATTTGAAACCTTACAATTGATTCCTGAAAAATATAGACCAAAAACAATCTTTGTTTCTAAAAATAATAATTTTAATGATGTATTACTCAATATTGAAAAAGCAGACATAAAATTTCCTTTAATTGCTAAGCCAGATATTGGCTTTAGGGGTTATCTCGTTAAGAAAATTGATACTGAAAATGACTTAGAGATTTATTTAGAAAAAAATAAGATTGACATTATTGTTCAAGAATTTATTGATTATAAAAACGAGTGCGGACTTTTTTATCATAGAATTCCAGATGAAACCGAAGGAAAAATAACTTCTATAACATTAAAAAAATTTTTGACCGTTACCGGAAATGGTACTTCTAGCCTATCTGAATTAATCCTGATAGATAAGCGTGCTTATTTATATTATAATTTATTGGAGGGTATCCATAAAGAAAAAATGGATGAAATTCCTGAAAAGGAAAAAAAAATAAAACTGACTACAATAGGTAACCATTCAAAAGGGACACAATTTATTAATGGCAACCATCTAATTTCTAAAAATTTAGAACAAATGATGGATATCCTTTCAAAACAAATTGATAATTGGTTTTATGGGCGTTTAGACATAAAGTATAATACTTTTGAAGAATTAACCAATGGTGAAAATTTTAAAATATTAGAAATAAATGGTATTATTTCTGAACCTACACATATATATGACCCAACAAATACTACCTATTTTGGCGCTTTAAAAAGTATTAGAAAACACTGGGAAATTATATATATTATCGCCAAAAAAAATCATAAAATTTCTAATATTCCTTACCCAAAATTTATTCCTTATTTTAAAAATATGATGTGGTTAAGAAAGTATACTAAAAAACTAAAACACCTTAATAAATAGGTTGCTTTTTTATCAATAAACTTCATTTATAATTTTGACTAGGAAAACAAACTAGTCAGTTGTTATATAAGCAAAGAATAATATTTCATCTATTTAGACGTTCTTGGGTTTAGAGTAATTCGCTAACACATCTAAAATTATTCAAAAAATTATATCACTTTTAAAAGTTGTATCTAAAAAATCAAGGTGCTCTTTTAAATAAACGCCTAAGAGCATAATATAAAAAAGTATCTTATTAAAACACTATAAGTAAAATCAATCCTACTACTATGAAAATTTTTAAATTCTTAGTTATACTATTATTTGCATCTTCATTATATGGACAAGTAAAAATAGGTAATAACCCAAATATAATAGATACATTTTCACTACTTGAATTAGAGAGTTCAGATAAAGTATTTGTTCTAACAAGAGTTTCTACCATTGAAATGAATAATATTACTCCTCTAATTGGAGCATTGGTATATAATATTGATGAACAATGTATTTTTCAATATACAGGAACATGGAATAGTTTATGTATTGCCGGTTCAGATAACCAAGTGTTAAGTTTTGATGCAACTACAAATATTTTAAGCTTAGAAGATGGGGGAACCGTCGATTTATCGGTTTATGTAAACACCGATAACCAAGTATTAAGTTTTGATGCAACTACAAATATTCTAACTTTAGAAGACGGTGGAACGATTGATCTATCAGGATATTTAGATAATACGGATGATCAACAAATCACTGATTTTAGTCTAGACAATGCAACAAATATAATCACGCTAACATTAGAAGATGGAGGCACTCAAACAATAGATATAACACCTATATTATTACAAGGTCCAGTTGGCCCGCAAGGTCCTATAGGTTTAACAGGTCCGGCTGGTACAAATGGTGCAGACGGTGCTGATGGTGTAGACGGGGTAGTAAGAGCACACGTATCAACTCGAGTAACTCCATC
>CAZHYX010000208.1:0-5853 GCA_964536675.1 uncultured Flavobacteriaceae bacterium | reverse complement strand
GAACAAATTCCGAAACTCCCGTTCCGAGTACTCGGAACGGGACGGAATAAAAAATACAATTTTATGAGTTTTATAAATTCAGTACTTAAAGTCTTTGTAGGTGATAAAAAGAAAAAAGACTTAAAAATATTACAGCCAATCGTTGATAAAGTTAGAGCTTTTGATGCCGAAGTAGAAAAATTATCATTAGATCAGCTTAGAAATAAAACTATTAAGTTCAAACAAAAAATAAATGATGTAACAAAACCTTTAGATGATAAAATCATCGAGCTTACTAAGGAAATTGAAACTGCTCATATTGACCGTAAGGAAGAAATCTATAAAGAGATTGATAACCTAAAAGATGAAATATATTCAACAACTGAATCAGTTTTAAACGAAATTTCGCCTGAAGCTTTTGCTATAGTTAAAGAAACCTGTAAGCGTTTTACTAACAATACTATATTGAAAGTGAATGCTACTCCTTTTGATAGAGAGCTTTCTGCCGAAAATGAACATATTTCTTTAGAAGGTGAAACTGCAATTTGGAAAAATTCTTGGGATGCTGCTGGGAAACCTATTACTTGGGATATGATACATTATGATGTTCAATTAATTGGAGGTTCTGTATTACATCAAGGTAAAATTGCTGAAATGATGACTGGTGAAGGTAAAACCCTAGTTGCTACCTTGCCTATATATTTAAACGCATTATCAGGAAAAGGAGTACATGTAGTAACTGTTAATGATTATTTAGCGAAACGTGATGCTGCATGGATGGGACCAATCTTCGAATTTCACGGATTAAGTATTGACTGTATAGATTATCATCAACCGAATTCTGAAGCTCGTAAAAAAGCCTATAATGCCGATATAACTTACGGTACCAATAATGAGTTTGGTTTTGATTATTTACGTGATAATATGGCACATTCTCCTGAAGATCTAGTACAACGCCCGCATAATTTTGTAATTGTAGATGAAGTAGATTCCGTTTTAGTTGATGATGCACGTACGCCTTTAATTATTTCAGGCGCTACACCACAAGGTGACAGACATGAATTTAATGAATTAAAACCTAAAGTTGATAGTATAGTAAACACACAACGAACTTTTTTAACAGGTGTCTTATCCGATGCAAAAAAAATGATTACAGAAGGTGATACTAAAGAAGGCGGTTTTCATCTATTAAGAGTTTTTAGAGGATTGCCTAAAAATAAAGCTTTAATTAAATTTTTAAGTCAGGAAGGAATCAAACAGCTATTACAAAAGACTGAGAATTTCTATATGCAAGATAACAATCGTGAAATGCCTAAGATTGACGAAGCTTTGTATTTTGTAATTGATGAAAAAAATAACTCTATAGAATTGACTGATAAAGGTATTGAACACCTTTCAGGTAATAAAGAAGATGACTTTTTTGTGTTACCAGACATCGGTATAGAAATTGCCAGAATTGAAAATGAAGGATTGTCTTCCGAAGATAAAGCAAAAAACAAAGAAGAACTCTATCGTGATTTTAGTATTAAAAGTGAACGTATCCATACTTTAAATCAACTATTAAAAGCATATACACTATTCGAAAAGGATGTAGAATATGTCTTGATGGAAGATAAAATTAAAATTGTAGACGAACAAACGGGACGTATAATGGATGGCAGAAGGTATTCTGATGGGCTACATCAAGCCATTGAAGCCAAAGAAAATGTAAAGATTGAAGATGCTACGCAAACTTATGCTACCGTTACTTTACAGAACTATTTTAGAATGTACAGAAAGCTTTCGGGAATGACAGGTACTGCGGTTACTGAAGCAGGAGAATTCTGGGAAATCTACAAATTAGATGTTGTTGAAATACCAACGAATAAACCATTAGTACGTAAAGACAGAGAAGATCTGATATACAAAACCAAACGCGAAAAATATAATGCCGTAATTGATGAAATTGTAAGGTTAGTAGCTGAAAAAAGACCAGTATTAGTTGGTACAACTTCTGTAGAAATTTCAGAACTGTTGGGTAGAATGTTAACTATTCATAAAATTCCTCACAACGTATTAAATGCAAAACTACATAAAAGGGAAGCAGATATTGTTGCCGAAGCCGGTAATCCGGGAGTTGTAACAATTGCTACCAATATGGCGGGTCGTGGTACAGATATTAAGTTGTCTGACGCTGTAAAAGAAGCTGGAGGATTGGCTATTGTAGGTACTGAACGTCATGATTCTCGTCGAGTTGACAGACAGCTTCGTGGTCGTGCGGGTCGACAAGGTGATCCCGGTTCTTCGCAATTTTATGTTTCCTTAGAAGATAATTTAATGCGTCTATTCGGCTCTGAACGTATTGCCAAAATGATGGATAGAATGGGTCTAAAAGAAGGTGAAGTTATTCAACATTCTATGATTTCTAAATCAATAGAAAGGGCTCAGAAAAAAGTGGAAGAAAATAACTTTGGTATTCGTAAACGATTGTTAGAATATGATGATGTGATGAATGCACAACGTGAAGTGGTTTACAAACGCCGTCGTCATGCATTATATGGTGAACGTTTACAGGTTGATATTGTAAATATGGTTTATGATACTTGTGAAAGTATAGTCTTAGAAAATAAAGCAGAAAATGATTATTCTAATTTTGAATTTGAATTAATTAGGTTCTCTTCTACTACTTCGCCATTTACTAAAGGTGAATTTGAGAGTAAATCTGAACAAGAACTTATTGATGACTTATTTGATATTGTATATAAACATTATCAGAATAAAATTGAACGTAATGCAGAAGCTGTTTTTCCTGTAATTAAAGATGTATATGAAAATCAAGCAAATCAATATGAACGTATTGCTGTTCCGTTTACTGATGGTGTAAAAACATTAAATGTTGTTACAAATCTTAAAGAAGCTTATGAAACTAAAGGAAAAGGTTTAGTAACCGATTTCGAAAAGAATATCTCTCTGGCAATTATTGATGAAACCTGGAAAGACCATCTACGTCAAATGGATGAATTGAAACAATCAGTTCAAAATGCAACCTATGAACAAAAAGACCCTTTACTTATTTATAAATTTGAAGCATTTGAGTTATTTAAAATAATGCTGATTAAAGTAAATAAAGAGGTATTATCTTTCTTATTTAAAGGCGAATTACCAAATCAAAGTTCACAACAAGTGTCTCAAGCGCGTGAACAAAAACGTGAAAAAGTTCAAATAAGCAAAGCTGATTTTAGAAGCCCGACGCAAGACACTTCAGCACATCAAACACAAGAACAACAAGTTACTGAAACTATTGTACGTACTGAACGTAAAATTGGCAGAAACGAACGTGTTACTATTAAAAATGTAATGAATGGTCAGAATAAAGAAGTGAAATATAAACAAGCAATTCCGCTTATTGAAAAAGGTGAATGGGTGTTGGTGGAGTAAAAAATAACTCCCTCCTCAAAAATAATTCATCAACATTACAGCTATTAATGTGGATGAAATGCGTCCCTACATTTTTCAAATAGGGGGGGTTAGAGCATATATTTATTCTAAAAAGTTAGTAATTCCTTTCCTTGATAAAGAAAGGTGATTATGCCTTTGCGCAATCGGAAGGGTTAAAAAGTTTAATACAATATATATATTTTAAAATAATATTAAAACTATTATAAATCTATCAAACCCAATGTCAATTGACGTTTTATTTTTTTTGTCTCAGTTTTAATAAATTTCTTTACAAAATAAATTTCTTTCGGAACTTCATATTTATGTAGTGAATTTAAATTTTCAATCTTAAATCTTAAATCTTGAACCTCAAATCTTAAATCTTGAATTTCAACAACCAATACCAACTTCTCTCCCAACACTTCATTTGGAATACCAGCAACAAAAAACCGACAGTCAATGACTGTTGATAATTTATTTTCAATCTGTTCTGGTATTAATTTTACACCTCCTGAATTAATAATGTTATCATAACGCCCCAGCCATTTGAATTCAGTATCAGAAATTAATTCTACTATATCATTTGTAATAACTTGTATATCCGATACTTTTGGCGCGTCAATTACTAAACAATTTCTGTTGTCTGTTTTGATATTGATATTGGGGAGGGTTTTGTAAGAAGACCTTTCGACTGCGCTCAAGGTAATATTTCGGAAATGATTAAGCGGTTTTATTGCAATATGAGTAATTGTTTCTGTCATTCCATAAGTAGCGTAAACTCTAGTGGAGGAGATATCTTGTAATTTATCTAACAAGTCATTAGAAACCACACCACCACCAACAATCAGTTTTTTAATTTTATGTAATTTTGATAAAGAATTATACAACTGCAATGGTACCATGGCACAAAAATCATAATCACAATCCGTATTATTTAAAGGATTTGAATCTGGTTCAACAACATCTAATTGCCAACCCAAAATCAAAGCACGTACCAATATCATTTTACCAGCAATATAGTTTGGAGACAAACATAGTAATGTTTTTGTTTTCTCATTCAAATTAAAATAATCTCCGGTAGCCAAAGCACTATTGACCATATATTCTTTTTTAAGCTTTATAATTGTTGGTTTTCCTGTAGAACCAGAAGTTTGTACAGTGATAAAACCAGTAGCATCAAACCAATATTTTAAAAACGAAAATACATCCTTAGAGATTGTTTTAGAAAAGATTAACAATTCTTCTACTCTTTCAAATGACTTTCCGTTAAGGATAAAACTTTTATGGAATTTAGTGTAACTCATAAAATAGATTCCTTCAAGAATGACAAGTCGATTTGTTATTCGGTAATTAAATTTGGTTTTTCGACTTTACCAAATAGTTTTTCTGACCAATTTTTCCAACCATATTTTTTTGAAAAAATAAATAACATGATGGGATATAATACAAAAACCGGTATAAAGGTTTCCCACCCAACTGATGGTTCAGATGTGTCAATATACAACGCATCCGTTTGAAAAACTGTCCAATCTGTAGTTACAAAAAACGCTGCAAAAATATTATTGGTTGCATGTAAACCAAGTGGTAATTCTATACCATCATCTAATAAAGTTATTATTCCAAAAAACAGACCTGTACCAATATAGAATACCATAATAATATACCCAAGTTTTTCAACTTCAGGATTCAAACCATGAAGTAAACCAAACGACACGGATGTAATTAATAATGGAAACCATTTATTTTTTGCTAACAATCCTAAGCCTTGCATTAAATAACCTCTAAAAACAATTTCTTCTGCACTTGTTTGAAATGGTAAAAATAAAAATGAAACCATTACTAAAGTAAAAAAAGGTATTGGTTTGAAATTCCAAACAAAATCTTCAGGCGATAAAAAAATTCCTAAATAAATAGTTATTGCTAAAATAGAGCCCCAAAGTATAAATGCAAACCAAATTCGATTCCAATCAATTTTAGACCTAGAAGTAATAATATTCTTAAACTCTTTTTTATGCAAAAATTTTACGAGTAAATACAAAACCCATATCGCAACCATAAAAGTAAAAATCATTAAAAATAAATATAGATTTTTGTCAATACCAATATTCATAAAACTATCTTGAGCAGATTTGTAAAACGTATTCATATCTCCATCTACTTCTAGATATGCTGTAATAACTAAAGGAATACTTGCTATTTGAATTCCAAAAAAGACTAAAAACATAGTGAGTACATACATCCACCAATCATTTTTTCCTTTATATGCCTGTTGTATAAAATCCATTAATTATATCTTAATTTAATATTTCGAAAATACATCTTTATAAGTCAAATTTCCAGCTTATTTTTGGGTTATAATGTAAACATCCTACACCTACAATTAATGGTGAGTCAAAATTATTAGTAAACAACCCTCCTGTACCTAGTCCTTGTGGTATTTTTACACCTAAAGAGTAG
>CAZHYX010000207.1:0-5871 GCA_964536675.1 uncultured Flavobacteriaceae bacterium | reverse complement strand
TTATGTTGTTTAGTCTCGTTTTTACAACTTGATAAAAATAAAAATAAAATGATAAGTGCGTAACCTAATATCTCTAGAGAAAAGGGGTTACTGACTGTGTTTCTATATATAATTTTCATGTGTGTTATGGTATTTTTTAATATGTGCCATTACTTTCTTCCCTTTATAAAGACGGAAGATGCGCTTAAATTATTTATTTGAATAACTGTTTGATTGTATTGGTTTAAATTTTCTAAATAATTAAGTTTGACTTGATAGCCATTTTCTATACTTTGAATGTATTGAAAAAAATCTATTTCGCCATGCTGAAAACTTAGATTTGCAGTTTTCAAAATTTCTTTTGAAAGGGTTGAACCCTCATTTTCATAATAACTTACGGCTTCAATATATTTACTTAATTGTGAAAGCAATTGGTTTTTTTTTGCTCTTAAGTTAAATGTATAGTTTTTTGTTTGTTGTGTTTGTATTTCTTCAGCAATTTTAGCTGCTTTTATTTGGGACTTTTGAGCTCCAAATAGTAATGGTATTTTCAAGCCTATTCGAAAAATAGTTATATTCCCCCCTCTAAACAAATCATTTTCACCATAACTGTAATCTAAGCCAATATCTGGTGAGAGTTTTTGTTTTTCTAATCTTTTTTGAGCTGAAACCAACGTTTCCATAGCCTTAAAAAATGAAAACCCTTGATTTCCTTCTATAGTCATTTTACTTACTTCTATTTTATCTAAAGGACGAACAGCTACACGAAACTCATCATCAGTCTGTACAATTTTTTGAAGTTTTATATAAGCCTGTAATACATCTTCTTTTGCCTGTTTATATTGCACTTGTAACTGTCGTTGTTTCGATTTTGCAGTAATTTTTTCTAAATAATTGGTGGCCCCTAATTCAAAACGCCGTTTAGCATTGTAGGAAAATTTACTGTATAAACTATCTAAATATTGATATACTCGTTCTCTCTCTTTAGCATATAAGTATTGGTAAAAAGATGCTGTAACCTCTCTTTCAATAAGTATTTTTCGAATATCATTAGAGGCATGTGCAATGGCAAGTTCTGCTTTTTTTACTTTTTTGTTAGCGGCATAAACCGTGGGAAAAGAAAAATTTTGAGCAATACCATAAGAATCTAACTCTCCTGTATTAGTGCCTATAATATCATTTTCACGTTCAAAATAAATTTGCGTTTTATCAAAGTTATATGCCGTTTTTACAAGCGCCTCCGCTTTTGTTACGTTTAATATAGATGACTTCATGGTTGCATTATTCTCTAAAGCCATTCGTTTTAACTCTTCTAAAGAAAGTGGATTTGTTTGTGCATTCATCCCTAAAGAAAACAATATAAATACAATCGAAATAATCGCTCCTTTTTTGATCTTAAATGATTGTTTCTTATCGAACATTGCATACAATACAGGTAAAACCAATAGCGTTAAAATGGTTGAAGACACCAATCCGCCTATAACGACAGTTGCTAAAGGTCGTTGTACTTCAGCTCCGGCACCTGTTGAAATTGCCATTGGCAAAAAGCCTAAAGATGCAGCTGTAGCGGTTAATAAAACAGCTCTTAATCGACTTTTTGTACCGAGTATAATTAGTTCGTTGCTTAATTTCATTCCTTTATTTTTAAGGTTTTTAAACTCCTCAATCAATACAATTCCGTTTAAAACAGCAACACCAAATAGTGCAATAAATCCAACACCTGCCGAAATACTAAAAGGTAAATCTCGTATCCATAAAGATAAAATACCGCCAACAGCTGCAAACGGAATTGCCGTATAAATGATTAACACTTCTTTAACCGATTTAAAAGCAAAAAACAACAAAATAAATATTAAAATTAAGGCAATTGGTACCGCTATTTGTAATCTTGCTTTAGCAGATTGTAAGTTTTCAAATTGACCACCATAAGTAACTGTGTAACCAACAGGAATTTCAATTTTAGCATCAATTACCTGTTTGATATCATCTACTATTGATTGTAAATCTCTATCACGAACATTTACGCCAACAACAACTCTACGCTTGGTATTGTCTCTCGATATTTTTGCAGCTCCTTTTTTATAGCTGATATCTGCCACTTCACTTAGCGGGATTTTTCCACCGTTAGGCAAATCAACAAACAAGTTTTTTAGATTTGAAATGTCTTGTCGTTTTTCCTTTTCTAAACGCAAAACTAAATCGAATTTCTTTTCACCTTCATAAATATTTCCTACTATAGCACCAGAAAATCCCATGGTAATCATTTCGTTTAAATCGGAAATGTTTAAACCATAACGTGCAATTTTACTACGATTAAATTTCACATTCATTTGTGGTAATCCTGCGGTTTTTTCGACTGTAATTTCGGTTGTTCCATTAATACTTGAAATGGCTTTTTTTATTTCATTTGCTTTTTTGTTGAGTAACTCTAAATCATCACCATAAATTTTAATAGCAATATCTGACCGTACACCGGAAATCAATTCATTAAAACGCATTTCTATAGGTTGTAAAAATTCAATCTCCATATTTGGAATAATCCTTAATGCTTCTTTAAATTTATCTGCTAATTCTTCTTTTGTTTTAGCCGAAGTCCATTCTCTTTTATGTTTTAGCGTTACAATTACATCTGCTTGTTCCATTGACATAGGGTCAGTTGGTACTTCAGAAGCACCAATTTTGCTGACTACTTGTTTTATTTCAGGGAAATTACTTTTTAATATTTGTTCAATTTTAGTTGTTGTTTCTATTGCTTTTGTAAGTGAGGTTCCTGTTTTTAATGCAGGGTGTAATGCAAAATCACCTTCATCTAAGGTTGGTATAAATTCTGAACCTAGTGTAGAGAAAATATAAAACGCAAGTAATAAAATTACTGTTGCTAATGAAATAACTAATCGTTTACTTTTTAAAGCCCATCTAATAGCAGGTTCGTACATTTGTGTTAAAAAACGCATTAAACGAACCGAAATGTTTTTATCTGATAAATTGGTTGGTTTTATAACTAAGGAAGCCATAGCTGGCACATAGGTTAAACCAAAAATCATAGCTCCAACTAAGGCAAAACCAAAAGTCATTGCCATAGGTTTAAACATTTTCCCTTCAATTCCGCCAAGCGTTAGTATTGGAATAAAAACAATCAAAATGATTAATTGTCCGAATATAGCAGACGACATCATTTTTGAAGCGCTCCCAAAAGTAATATCATCTCTTAAATCTTGTGCTTGATCACTATCTAAAGATGTAAAATCTTTCCTTTTTGAAGTAATTTGAAAGGCTACAAATTCTACAATAATAACAGAACCATCTATGATAATACCAAAATCGATTGCTCCTAAACTCATTAAATTAGCATCAACTCCAAAAAGATACATCATAGTTAAAGTGAACAATAATGATAAGGGTATTACAGAGGCAACCACCAAACCTGAACGCCAATTACCCAATAATAAAACGACCACAAAAATCACAATTAAGCTTCCTAAAATTAAGTTTTCGTAAACCGTAAATGTGGTTTTGGCGATGAGTTCACTACGGTCTAAGAACCCATTAATATAAACACCTTCGGGTAATGATTTTTGAATGGATTCCATTCGTTCTTTAACGGCTTCAATTACTTTTTTTGAATTCCCGCCTTTGACCATCATTACTTGCCCGAGTACTTTTTCACCTTCTCCATTTGCCGTAATTGCACCAAAACGTACTGCTGAACCAAAACCAACATCTGCAATATCCTTTATTAAAATTGGTAATCCGTTTCTATTTAATACAACCGTATTTTTAATATCATCAAGTGAAGTCATTAATCCTTCTCCTCGAATAAAATATGATTGATTGGTTTTTTCAATATAACCGCCTCCAGCAATACTATTATTTTTTTCTAAGGCAGTAAAAACATCAGAAATAACAATATTCATTGCATTTAGCTTGGCGGTATTAATAGCAACTTCGTATTGTTTTAAATATCCACCCCAAGTGCTAACTTCAACAACACCTTTTACGCCTGTTAACTGTCTTTTTACTATCCAATCTTGAATAGTTCTAAGTTTGGTTGCATCATATTTGTCTTTGTAGCCTTCTTTTACGTCTAAAATGTATTGATAAATTTCACCTAAACCGGTAGTGATTGGTCCCATTTCAGGCGAACCAAAATCATCAGGAATATTCTCTCTTACAGCAATTAATTTTTCTGCAATTAACTGTCGTGGAAGATACGTACCCATACTTTCTTCAAAGACAATAGTTACTACAGACAATCCGAATTTCGAAACTGAACGAATTTCTATAACACCAGGGATATTTGCCATTTCTAACTCTACAGGATAGGTTATAAATTGTTCTATATCTTGTGTAGAAAGGTTCTGCGAAGTGGTAATTACCTGTACTTGGTTATTAGTAATATCTGGTACAGCACCAATAGATATTTGGGTTAGTGAATAAATTCCGAGACCTACTACAAAAGCCGTAAATAGGAATACAATGAATTTATTTTTTATACTAAATTTTATGATTTTTGATAACATAGTTTGATGATTAATAGTTCAAGATTAAAAAATTTAAAATTGAATGACTAAATGAAATATTTAATATTATATAAACATTCATTGAATAAAAAATTCAGTAAAAAACTATGATAAGCGTGGGGGTTGAAAAACCTTTTGTTTTTCGAAAGTAGAAAATTTATCTTGATAGTAAAAATTTGTAGTTCTTTCTATATTTTGTATATTTTCTAATGTAAAAGTAATAGTTTGTACTACAAAAACAGAACTTATTTGCGAACTACAATCGTGATGAATTGGTGGGTGATTATGATTCTTTTCTTCTTCTTGATGTTCTTTTTCATGAGCTTCTTTTAAGCTACCATAGTGTTTTGAAAAGAACACCATAAAACTATCGTTATGAATTTCATTATGTAATTGTGCTTCCTCAAAAACGGTATTCAGTTTTAAAATATCTTCAGCATGAATATTTAGACTCTGTAAAAGAATCAATAAAGATATGAATATGGAAAAGAGTTTACTCATTGCCACAAATATACAAATTATTAAATGCAACGGTGTTGCATTAATAAACTTACATTAGCTCTATATTTGTAACGTAAAAATTTATATTAATGTTATCAAATCAAAAAGAGTTATTTCGACTGCCAAAAGGTATAACTTACCTCAATGGAGCCTATATGTCGCCCTTGTTAAGAAGTGTTGAGAAAATAGGGCATAAAGCCGTCTCAAAAAAATGTTTTCCGCATGAGATAACAGGTGATGATTTTTTTAAAAATACCATCAAATTAAAACAAGAATTTGCTCGTTTAGTCAATATAAATGATTATCAAAATATTGCCATAATTCCTGCTGTTTCATATGGTATTGCTACAGTAACTAATAATATAAAACTAAATATCGGTGATGAAATAGTTGTTGTTGGAGAGCAATTTCCGAGTAATATATACTCTTGGCAAAAATTAGCTCTTAAGTACAATGCCAATCTGCGTATTATCTCTGCTCCTACTGATTTTAATCAACGTGGACAACGATGGAATCAACTTATTCTAGAAGCAATTACTAATAAAACTGCCGTAGTAGCAATGCCTCATGTACATTGGGCAGATGGAACGTTTTTTGATTTAAAAGCTATTCGTAACAAAACGAAATTACACAATGCGTTATTGATTATTGATGGTACACAAAGTGTTGGGGCTTTACCATTTTCAGTAAAAGATATAAAACCTGATGCTTTAATTTGTGGAGGATATAAATGGTTGTTGGGTCCTTATTCAATTGGATTGGCTTATTATACAGATTCTTTTAATGATGGCAAACCTATTGAAGAAAATTGGATCAACCGTAAAAATAGCGAAGATTTTAGTGGATTGGTAAGTTATGAAAACGAGTATCA
>CAZHYX010000206.1:0-5879 GCA_964536675.1 uncultured Flavobacteriaceae bacterium | reverse complement strand
AGAACGGCTTTATTACCTTTTATGACGATAGGTCGCTCTATTAATTTAGGGTTGTTACACATAGCTTCAATAATTTCATCATCACTAAGTACACTATCCTTATAATTATCTTTCCAGATAGCTTCATTTTTTCTAACCAATTGAATGGGAGTGAACCCCAGCATATTTATGATTTCTTTGAGTTCTTTTATCGTTGGTGGATTATTCTGATAATCAATAATTTCAAAATTTTGATTAGAATTTTTTAATAATTCTAAGCCTTGTCTACTTTTGCTACATCGGGGATTGTGAAATATTTTCATTTGTGTATTTTAAGAATAATGCTAAACTATAAAAAATCCATAGGATTTTTAAAAATTAGAGTTAATTTTTCTGTTTTTCAATAAAATGAATAAAAAATTAGTGTATTTGTGGCTTTTTTAGAAAGGATGAGTTCTCTGATATGATTTAAATTTAATATTAGGTCGAACTCAGGTTAATAAATAGTTTTAATTTTTACACCTTACCTTTTAAAATAATTTTTTTAAACTACTAATTACAAATATGTCAAGTAACTTAGGTCTTAAAGCGAAGCAGTCTTAAGTCTTTTAATAGACAACAAGATAATATAATTTACCTTTGAAAAATTAAAAGCTAAAAATGATAATCACAGATACCCATACTCACTTATATGTCGAGCAATTTGATTCAGATAGAAATGAAATGATAAAACGAGCATTAAATAATGGTATTTCTCGTTTTTTTATACCTGCAATAAATTCAAGTTATACAGACGCAATGCTGAATCTAGAAAAAAATTTCCCTGCACATGTTTTTTTAATGATGGGTTTGCACCCTACAAGTGTAAAAGAAAATTATCTGGAAGAATTAAATTTAGTAAAAGAATGGTTAGACAAACGTAATTTTTATGCTGTAGGTGAAATAGGAATTGATTTATATTGGGATACTTCCTTTTTACAGCAACAACAAGATGCATTTAAAAAACAAATTGAATGGGCCAAAGAAAAAGAGTTGCCAATAGTAATTCATTGTCGAGATGCATTTAATGAGATATTTGATGTATTGGAAGAAGTGGATGATAATAAATTACATGGTGTTTTTCATTGTTTTACAGGGACATTAGAGCAAGCAAAACAAGCTATTGATTTTAATATGAAATTAGGAATTGGTGGTGTTGTAACATTTAAAAATGGTGGACTTGATAAATTTTTGAAAGAGATACCACTAGAAAACATTGTTTTAGAAACAGATTCACCATATTTAGCGCCTACTCCTTATCGCGGAAAGCGCAATGAAAGTAGTTATATTATAAAAGTGTTGGATAAGTTAGTAGATATTTATAATTTAACGCCTCAAGAAATAGCATATATAACCACACAAAATTCGAAGGAAGTTTTTGGAGTTTGACAGTGTAACATATTATATAACACCCTTAGGTATGGCAAGAATTGTTGGTGACGATGATGGTATATCTTCAATTACAGTTGTAGATAGTACTGCTGAGACTTCAACTAAAATTCCAGATTGTTTACAAGATTGTGTTACTCAATTAGATGAATACTTTCAGAAGAAAAGAATAATATTTAGCTTAAAATTAAATCCTCAAGGGACTGATTTTCAAAAAGAAGTTTGGCAATCATTACAACAAATACCATATGCTACAACAAAATCATATTTAAAACAAAGTGAAGCTATGGGTGATGTTAAAGCTATTAGAGCAGTTGCGTCAGCGAACGGTAAAAATCCAATTTGGATTGTTATTCCCTGCCATCGTGTAATAGGAAGCGACGGCTCTTTAACCGGATATTCTGGTGGTTTATGGCGTAAACGATGGTTATTAGAACATGAAAATCCACCTGAACAGCAGTCACTTTTTTAAATCACTCTATTTGAATTAGAATTCTACTCACGTAAAATTTAAACTATTTTTACCGTCAAAACGTTTATACACTTGATGAAGAAAATTATATGCATATTTCTGATTTTATTAGGATTTTCTTCATATGCCCAAAAAAGAACTAAAAACTTTAGAACCAAAAAAATTCAAGTTGTTTCTGATACTATTCAAATAGATTCAGTAAGTATAAGTCCGTATAATTTTAAAATATTCAATCACTTAAAACAACAAATTGACACTGTTGATTATAAAATTAATTTTGGCAAGGCACAATTAATTCTCAATAAGAAAAAATATCAAAGTATTATCATTGAATATAACGCTTTACCTGAATTTCTAACTAAGGTTTATACTAGGTTTGATAAAAATCTAATTGTACCACAAGCTACAGATCTTTCAAGATTATATAGTGTAAGGAGTAAAAATAAAAAAAATAAATTCGTGCCTTTTGATGGATTAAATACAAGTGGAAGTATCTCTCGAGGGTTGACTATTGGTAACAATCAAGATGCAGTGGTAAATTCTAATTTAGATTTACAAATTTCAGGAAATTTATCAGAAAAAGTAAAAATAAGAGCCTCAATTACAGATACGAATGTACCACTTCAAGAAAACGGATTTACACAGCGATTAGATGAATTTGATAGGGTTTTTATTGAACTATACAGTAAGAATTGGAGTGTAAAAGCAGGAGATGTCGACTTTACAAATACTGAGAATTATTTTATGCGTTTTAGTAAAAAAGTAGCAGGTGTAAAACTAGATGCTCTTATTGATAAGGAAGAAAGTGAAACTAGATTTTTTACCTCAGGAGCCTTGGTTAGGGGGCAGTTTGCTAGAAATACATTTTTAGGTCAAGAAGGTAATCAAGGTCCTTATAAAATTACTGGAGCTACAGTAGAGCAATTTATTTTATTGATTTCGGGTAGTGAAAGGGTATTTGTAAATGGTATTCTATTAAAACGAGGTGAAAATAATGATTATATTATTGATTACAATACTGCAGAACTTACCTTCAACCCTACTTACCCAGTAACTGCTAATATGAGAATTACTGTAGAATATCAGTTTTCTGAAAGAAATTATACGCGATTTGTAACTTATAATGGTGCTGAATATAAAACTGATAAATTAAAACTTGGATTTAGTTTTTATAATGAGAATGATGCTAAAAATCAGACGCTGCAACAAGATTTAAGTAATAGTCAGAAAGAAACTCTATCCCTTGCGGGCGATGATTTTTCACAAATGGTTGTGCCTTCAGCTTTTGCCGATGTATTTGAAGAAAATAGAATTTTTTATAAAATAGAATTGCAGAACGGAATAGAAACTTTTGTATTTTCAAATAACCCTAATGACGATTTATTTACTGTACGATTTACTTTTGTAGGACAAAATAATGGAAATTATAACATACAAACTACTTTGGCTTCCGGTAGAATATACGAATATATTGCTCACATAAGTGGAGTAGCCCAAGGTGCATACGAACCTATTGTACAATTGATTGCACCTAATAAATTACAGATAGCAGTTTTAAGTGCTGACTACTCACCTAATTCTAATACAACTATTAGCTCTGAATTTGCATATAGTGATAATGATCTGAATTTATTTTCATCTTTTGATGATGGTAACAATCAAGGGTTTGCTGCTAAAATTAATTGGAAACAAACATTGTTAGATAAAAAATGGCAACTGAAAAGCGCCATTAATTACGAATATATTACTGATGATTTTAATACGATAGAGCGTTTTAGAAATATAGAGTTCACAAGAGATTGGGATTTGGTGAATCCTTTAGGGAATCAACAATTTTTTTCTACTTCATTGTCATTAAATAATCCGAAAAAAGGGAGTTTCATATATCAATTTGATCAATTGAATTTTAGTGAGAATTTTACAGGAAGTAAACATAATTTTATAACAGATTTAAAACTAAATAACATCAAAATTAAAGCAAATGGAAGTTTTTTAAACAATGATTCTGAAACACATGAAACACAATTTTTAAGATGGTATTCTTCTGCAATTCAGTACTTTAACAAAAGTTGGATAGGCGTAAAGTTTAACGCAGAAAGTAATGAGCGCAAAGATAAGAACACACAAATTATTGCTGACCTAAGTCATCAGTTTTTAGATTATGAAGGTTATGTTGGAGTAGGAGATACTGCAAAGGTATATGTTGAAGTTGGCTATAACTATAGAACAACTGATAGTTTGCAATTGAATAAATTACAAAGAGTTAATGTAGCTAACACCTATTTTTTAAGATCAAAATTAATACAAAATAAAACTTCTAATCTATCATTATTTATAAATTATAGAACGGTTGATAATGTCAATATTGCTGATGAAGAATCGTTAAATTCACGTATTAGTTATAGACAGCAATTATTTAAAAATGCTATTTCTTTACAAACCGTATATGAAACAAGTTCAGGTACATTGCCACAGCAGGAATTTAGTTATGTAGAAGTTGATACAGGTTTGGGTTTTTATACTTGGAACGACTATAATAATAACGATATTCAAGAATTAGATGAATTTGAGATTGCTCAATTTCAAGATGAAGCAAATTATGTACGAGTGTTATTACCTACGATTAATTTTATAAAAACCAATCAGAATAAATTTAGTCAGTCATTGAATATCCATCCATCAAGTTGGGCGAATAAAAAAGGGTTTAAAAAACTATTATCACATTTTACAAATCAATCTTTTATTTTAATTGACAGTAAGAAAAAAAGAATTAATGAAGGTTTTGACCTTAACCCTTTTGCTATTAATGATAATGTGTTGGCTTTAAATATGAATATAAAAAATAGTTTGTTTTATAATAGAGGTAAACAAAAATACTCTACAACTTACAGCTATTTAAAAACTAGAAATAAAACGGTGTTTTCAATAGGAGACCAAGAAAATAATCTAACTTCACATCAATTATTATTCAGCCATAAAATGGGTAAATTTTGGTTGTTTGATATTAAAGGAGCCGTTTCAGAGAATAAAACAGAATCTCAAAGTTTTGTAAGTAGAAACTTTTTATTAGATAATTATGAGGTGAACCCTAAACTATCCTATTTATATAGTAACAATTCAAGATTTGAAGTACTATATAATTTTAAGAATAAAGAAAATCAAATTAACGGACTAGAAACATTGCAATTACATAATTTGGGTATTAATTTTAGATATGCTCGTAATCAAAAATTTTCTATTGATACCTCATTAAATTTTATTGTAAATAATTTTGAAGGAAATCTAAACTCTTCAGTCGCTTATCAAATGTTAGAAGGATTGCAACCAGACACTAATTATACATGGAATTTAACTTTTCAAAAAAAAATCACTTCATATTTAGATATCAATTTTAATTATCTAGGTAGAAAATCAGAGACAGCTAAAGCGATTCATACAGGTAATTTACAATTGAGAGCGAGCTTTTAACAAAAGGGATAGTATATATTTAGTTTGTTTCTTAACTTAATTTTACCGTACCTCACTTAACTGTGCTGAATTCATTTCTTTATCATTGGAATTAATCGACCACAAATATGGGATTAATTGAAATGAAAAGCTAGTTTTCAATTGTAACAAATTTGAGTTTAGATCGTCTTATGATATAAAAACCAGATAAACGGAAAGTAGCGTTGAAAACTTCAAATAATAAAATAGCTAGAATTGCAGGTTTACTTTATTTAATCCTTATTGTAAGTGGAATAATAAACTTACTTTATATTCCTTCTCAATTAATAAATTCAGAAGATGCTTCTATAATATTAGAAAACATTAAAAATTCAGAGTTATTATTTAGGTATGGTGTTGTAAGCGGAATAATTACTTTTTTGACTTTTATAATTTTACCTTTAGCCTTATACAAATTACTATATAAAATTAACAAAAGTCACGCAACACTTATGGTGATTTTTGCATTAACAAGTGTTCCAATCTCATTTGTAAACATTCTAAACAAGTTTTC
>CAZHYX010000205.1:0-5901 GCA_964536675.1 uncultured Flavobacteriaceae bacterium | reverse complement strand
GTTACCATCATCAGAAGTTCCACAAGAAAGAAAGCTTAAAAAAAATATAATTACAATTAATTGTTTCATCTGTTTATTTTTAATGATTTCACTGATCAAATGGTCTCGAGAATTCGGGGTTGATGATTAAAGTAATCATTCCTCTGCGCGTCTTAATGATTTTTTTAGTCATATAGGTTCCATTAATTTAACTTTTGTAGTGTGGTGCAAATTACAAATTTTTCGTACATTTGTATACGAATCTCAATCGGAATTTTGTTTTCGGCATGAGGTTTTTATATTTTATATTAAAAAGATATAAGTCATGAGTAAAGTATCATATTACACGGTTGAGGGATTAAAAAAGTTAAAAGCAGAACTAGAACAATTAGAGCATGTTGAAAGGCCTAGGGTTACGAATGCTATTGCTGAAGCTAGAGATAAAGGTGATTTGAGTGAAAATGCCGAATATCATGCTGCTAAAGAAGAGCAATCATTATTAGAATTTAAAATAGCACAACTGAAAAATGTAGTAGCTTCTGCTAGAGTTATTGATGAATCGCAATTAGATACTTCTAAAATATTAGCATTATCAAAAGTTAAAATTAAGAATGTTGATAATAATATAGAGTTTAACTACACATTGGTAGCTGACTCTGAATCTGATTTTAAAGCTGGTAAAATATCAGTGAATTCGCCCATAGGTAAAGGGTTATTGGGGAAAGGTGTTGGTGATATAGCTAAAATTAAGGTGCCTAATGGTATCATGAAGTTCGAAATATTAGAAATTGCCAGATAGTTTTTGTAAATTTTAAGTTTGATAGGTTTCAATAAGAAAAAAAGTTGTTTTTTGGAGACAGGAGACAGGAGACAGGAGACAGGAGAAATGTTACTTTGAGTTTCTAAAATTTTTAGAAAATAAAATATACTTAGTTTTAACTAGTTAGAGATTTAAAAAAATGAGCTCAATATTTACAAAAATAATTAATGGAGAAATTCCTTGTTATAAAATAGCTGAAAATGCTAATTTTTTTGCTTTTTTAGATATCAATCCGAATGTAAAAGGACATACACTGGTTGTTCCTAAAAAAGAAGTAAATAAACTTTTTGATTTAGATGAGGCAACGTATAAAGGCTTGATGAACTTCTCTAGAGAAGTAGCATTGGCAATTGAAAAAGCAGTTCCTTGTAAAAGGATAGGAATGACGGTTATTGGCTTAGAAGTGCCTCATGTACACGTACATTTGATTCCCCTTGATTCAATGTATGATATTGATTTTAAACATAAAGTTAGCCTGACAAAAGAAGAATTTGAAGTAATTGCTAAAAATATCTCTAGCTTTTTAGTATAATATTACTGTTTGTGCAAGGTTTTTTTTTGTATTTTAAATTTCTTTAAGTAACACACTCATAGTTGTACCTTTATCTACTTCAGATTTTTCAACCTGTACTTTACCACTATGATAATCTTCTATAATTCTTTTGGTAAGTGATAAGCCTAACCCCCAACCACGTCTTTTTGTGGTATAACCCGGGTCAAATATTTTAGAATATATATTTTTAGGAATACCCTTACCAGAATCTGAGACTAAAACTTGAACATATTTATTATTTTTTGGTTGCACTTTTATTCTCAATGTTCCTTTACCATCCATGGCGTCTATGGCATTTTTAACCAAATTTTCTATAACCCAGCTAAATAATTGAGGGTTTATCATGGCATAAATTTTTAAATCTTCATCAGTTTCAAAATGAAAATCTACCAACTTAGAAGCTCTGGATGCATAGTAATCGTACGATTTTTTTGTTTCAGTAACTATATTATGCCTTGTTAATTTAGGAATAGAACCAATTTTAGAGAACCTATCTGCAATAGTATTTAAACGATCAATATCTTTTTCAATTTCTACCACTGTACTTTCGGCAACATTGTCCATACGTAAAATTTCAACCCAACCTAATAATGATGATAATGGAGTGCCTATTTGATGTGCTGTTTCTTTGGCCATACCAGCCCATAACTTATTTTGTTCAGCTACTTTATTTGATTTGAATACCAAATAAATAATGGTGCCGAAGAGTAATAAAATTAACAATAAAGCGATGGGGTAATATTGTAATTTATTGAGAATGTCAGAATCTCTATAATATATTTTACTTTTAATAGCATCATTGTTATATTCTCGAATAAATAGAGGTTTGTTTTCACTTTTCATTATTGAGAGCTGTTTCGTAAGATAGATTCTTTTATCTGTTGATAAATCATCAAAATCAGCTATCCTATCAAATTTTAAATTCCCCCAACGTTCTATTTTATCATCTTTGCTAGTAAGAATCATGGGAATATTTTTATTACTCTCAATAATGTTACCTTCCAAAGTAATATCAACATCTAAATCCGGATTGTTCATATTTTCATATGCTTTGGCAAGCACTTCCATCTTAGAACGTTCTTCTTGCTTGAACTTTTGAAAGAAAATATTTGTGTTCCATAAAATAAGTGCAACCAGTAAAAATGCTGCAATTATAAGTATCCAACGAAGTGCATTCTTATTTAAGGGGAGATTCATTATAACAAATATAAAATTATCTCTTGATATAACTAAAAAAAATAACGCTTATTATGTCAGCTAATTAAGTATTTTTGTATTTGTAAATAAAATTATAAATGTTAACGATAGATCCAACACAAATTGCAACAGCCAAACTACACAGTTATTTATTAAGTGCTGTTTCGCCAAGACCTATAGCTTTTGCAAGTACCATTGATAAAAATGGAAATCCCAATCTATCACCATTTAGTTTTTTTAATGTATTTAGTGCCAATCCGCCTATCCTTATTTTTTCACCGGCGCGAAGGGTTAGAGATAATACAACAAAACATACCTTAGAAAATGTGTATGAAATTAAAGAAGTGGTCATAAATGTTGTGAATCATGCTATTGTACAACAAATGTCATTATCAAGTACAGAATATGCAAAAGATGTCAATGAATTTGATAAAGCAGGATTTACAATGTTACCTTCAGAGGTTATAAAACCTTTTAGAGTAGCAGAATCTCCTGTGCAGTTTGAATGTAAAGTAAATGAGATTATTACTTTAGGGAAAGAAGGTGGTGCTGGGAATTTAATTATTTGCGAAGTATTAAAAATACATATCAGTGAAAGCGTGCTCGATAATGATAAAGTGATAGTTCAAGAAAAATTAGATTTGGTAGCTAGAGCAGGAGGGAGCTATTATTCGAGAGCAAAAAACGGATTTTTTGAGATACCAAAACCGTTGACTACTTTAGGGATTGGTGTTGATAAAATTCCTGAACAAATTAAGAATAGTACAATCCTTACAGGGAATAATTTAGGAATGTTAGGGAATGTTGAAGTTATACCTAATCAACAGGATGTTAATAACTTTGCGAATGATAATCGGCAATATATAGGCTTGGAAACGCAAGAAAAACATAAATTTGCACAACAATTTTTAGAAAATAATGATGTAATGAGTGCTTGGAAAGTACTCCTAATAAATTAACTAGAAGCAAGCTTAGGATAATAAAAAGACAGGTTTTTTTAGTTTTAAAGCAAACTTCTTTTGAAGTATAAAACCTTCCGAAGGTTCGGGAGTAGGGATAAAATAACAAACAATGGAAATTACAGGAAAAATTAAGAAGATTGACGAAACTAAAACGTTTGGTTCAAACGGATTTAGAAAAAGAGAAGTGGTATTGACTACAGATGAGCAATATCCGCAAATGATACTGATAGAGTTTATACAAGATAAATGCGACTTATTAGACAATTATGGTGTCAATGATGAAGTGAAAGTAAGTATTAATATACGAGGTAGAGAATGGATAAATCCTGAAGGAGAAGCTAAGTATTTTAATGCTATTCAAGGTTGGAGAATTGAAAAAGTACAAGCTACTACAACGAATGCTCCTGAAGAAATGCCTCCCATAGAAGCAGTTGATGCTTTTGAACCTGCTGATAAGGTTAGTGATTCTGAACCGGATGATTTACCGTTTTAGTGAGATTCTAATTTTTCAAGTGAAACGCAGAAAAATTAGTAAATCGAACTAATCCCGCTTTTTAGCGGGATCTTTTGAAACAAAGGATTAAGTTTTTCAAGTGAAACACAGAAAAAGTAGTAAATAGAACTAATCACGATAGCGAAGCGTATTTCGAGACCCTATACTAAATCACCTAAATTAAATATATATATTAAAAGCCTTTTAGTATTTTTGCTAAAAGGCTTTTTTAGTGACAAATAACTATGATTTTTTTGACTGACAAAATATCCTTCCCTCCTGTAACCCTTGCTTCTCCTAAAGGAATAGTAGCAATAGGCGGAGATTTATCAGTTGAACGACTATTATTAGCATATAAAAGCGGAATTTTTCCTTGGTATAATGAAGGTGAGCCTATTGTTTGGCATAGTCCGGATTTAAGAATGGTACTTTTTCCTAAAAAATTAAAGGTTTCAAAAAGTATGCGGCAGTTAATCCGTAAAGGAATATTTAAAGTAACCTTCAATACTTGTTTTACTGAAGTAATTGCTAATTGTAAAAAGATAAACAGAAAAGATCAAGAAGGTACTTGGATAACCTCTGAAATGCAACAAGCATATACAAAATTATATGAATTAGGATTTGCAAAATCGGTTGAAGTTTGGCTAGATGATGAGTTAGTTGGTGGCTTATACGGTATTGACCTTGGAACTGTTTTTTGTGGTGAAAGTATGTTTAGTAAAGTATCAAATGCTTCTAAAATTGCTTTTATCTATTTAGTAGAGAAGTTACAGAAAGAAAATTATAAATTAATAGACTGTCAAGTGTATAATAATCATTTGGCCAGTTTAGGCGCAGAAGAAATTTCAAGAACAGAATTTTTAAAGTACCTTTGAGTAATAAGATTAAAATAGAAACTAACTGTCAGGTTGAGCGCAGTCGAAACCTGATTTTAATCTATTATTCTAAATTGAAATAGTAGTTTAATTTTTACAAAAAATATTGATGACAAGGAGTTATTTAAGTAGAAATAATTTAAATTTTGAGTGATGAATATTAAAAACGCACAACAAATAGTTGATAATTGGATTCAACAACATGGCGTCCGTTATTTTAACGAACTAACCAATATGGCACAACTAACTGAAGAAGTTGGTGAAGTAGCACGTATTATTGCCCGTCGTTATGGAGAGCAAAGCGAAAAAGAATCCGATAAAAATAAAGATTTAGGTGAAGAATTGGCTGATGTACTCTTTGTAGTATTATGTTTGGCAAATCAAACTGGAATAGACCTACAAGAAGCCTTTGATAATAAAATGGAAATCAAAACTAAGCGTGACCATGACCGCCATCATAACAATCCTAAATTAAAGAAATGACATTTTTAGAGAAAATAAAAACACCAATTTTTTGGAAAAGTGTATTAAAAATTACGATTCCGTTTTTTATAGCATTAGTGATTATATCACTTTTGTTCAATAGTTTTTCGAACATCATAAATTTTGATTTAGAAGCCATCAAAGCAGCTAATTTTTCTGATGGTAAATGGAAAAATTTCTTTCTAAGCAAATCAGTTATTAGTTTACTTTACGGTATTTGGATAACGAATAGGAATATTAGGTAAAATATTGTTAAGTATTGAAATTGTTATTAGAACGCTGATGACACTGATTTTTTATGATTTAACAATATTTTTTTGATAGCTATAATAATTCTTTTTTGGATAAAATCCACACCTCCTTGAAATTAAGGAGAGGAGTTTTAAGGTTGGTTTTATTCAGAAGAGTTGAAAATAGTTAGAATCTAACTCCTTCTCCTATCAAGGGAAGGTGGTCACGCTTTAGTGTGAGCGAAAGGGTTGAAAAAATGGTAATGGTACCAAAATGTCACATTAAGCCTTTCGACTGTTGCTCAAGAC
>CAZHYX010000204.1:0-5915 GCA_964536675.1 uncultured Flavobacteriaceae bacterium | reverse complement strand
TTTGTTCAACAGCTTATTTGCATAATCCTTATAATTTTTATATTTTGCACTTCCTCAAAACACAACTATATATGTCAACCGAAATAAAACGCCTCTTTGATTTTCCATATTATCAATTAGAAAATGGAAATATTCAAGATGCTCTTGTCTCTAAAAAGAATGGAGAATGGATTAAAACTTCTACTCAAGAATATATAGATAAAGCCAATACAATTAGTAGGGCTCTATTACGACTAGGCATCAAACCAAATGATAAGATTGCTGTAATATCTTCTTCTAACAGAACAGAATGGTGTATAATGGACACAGGTATCTTACAAATAGGTGCACAAAATGTACCTATTTATCCAACTATTACTGCTGATGATTATGCATATGTATTGAATCATTCTGAATCGAAATATTGTTTTGTTTCTGATGCTGCACTATATAAAAAAGCCAAAGAAGCTTCTGCTAAAGTACCTTCACTTAAAGAAATTTATTGTTTTGAAGAAATTGAAAATGGTAAAAATTGGGAAGAGGTTTTAGAATTAGGAAAAGATATTAGTAATCAAGCAGAGGTTGAAGCTTTAAAAAAAGAAGTGAAACCAGACGATTTAGCAACACTTATTTATACTTCAGGCACAACTGGTTTACCAAAAGGTGTAATGCTATCGCATAATAATATTGTAAGTAATGTACTAGCATGCGAAGGTCGTTTACCATTAGTTCGAGGAGATAAAGTGCTCAGTTTTTTACCTATTTGTCATGTTTTTGAACGAATGATTATTTACTTATACCAATATACTGGTACTTCCATTTATTTTGCTGAAGCTATTGATAAAATAGGACAAAATATAAATGAGGTTAATCCTAGTTTTATGACTGTAGTACCACGACTATTAGAAAAAATATACGATGGTATTATTGCTAAAGGAAATAAGCTAAGCGGAATTAAAAAATTTCTATTCTTTTGGGCTGTTAAAATTGGTAATCAATATGAACCTTATGGTCAAAATGGATGGTGGTATGAAAAAAAATTAGCACTTGCTAGAAAATTAATTTTTAGCAAATGGAAAGCCGCTCTTGGTGGAAACTTAAACTCAATGGTTTCGGGTAGTGCAGCTTTACAAACACGATTGTCAAGAGTTTTTTCTGCGGCTGACATGATTGTTTTAGAAGGTTATGGACTAACAGAAACTTCACCTGTAGTATCTGTGGGTCAAATTGCGAATGGTGGTTTTAAAATCGGCACTGTAGGAAAGCCTATTGATAAAGTGGAAGTTAAAATTGCTGAAGATGGTGAAATATTAATAAAAGGACCAAATGTAATGAAAGGATATTATAAAGATCCTAAAAAAACAGCAGAGGTAATGACGGACGATTATTTTCATACTGGAGATAAAGGGGAAATTGATAAAGATGGGTTCTTAAAAATAACTGGACGTAAAAAAGAAATCTTTAAAACTTCTGGTGGTAAATATGTATCACCTGCGTTACTTGAAAACCAATTAAAACAATCTCTCTTTATAGAACAAGTAATGGTTGTAGGTGAAGGTGAAAAAATGCCTGCAGCAATTGTACAGCCAAATTTTGATTTTGTAAGTAATTGGGCTAAAGAAAATGAAATATCTTTTGACTCAAATGACAATTTGATATGTAATAAACAAGTTCTCGACAGAATTCAAGAAGAAGTAAGCCTTTGTAATACTAAATTTGCAAAATGGGAACAAATCAAACGTTTTGAATTGACCTCAGATGTATGGACAGTTGATAATAATTTATTAACTCCTACTTTTAAACCAAAAAGAACAGAAATTCAAAAAAAATATCAAGGTTTGTATGATAAGATTTATCGTTAATTATATATATTTGTAATACTTGAATTTATCATAATTAATGGAACATTTTATAGTATCTGCTCGTAAATATAGACCGCAAGTTTTTGAAGATGTTGTAGGGCAAAAAGCCATTACCAACACTTTAAAAAATGCTATAAAAAATAATCATTTAGCGCAAGCGTTACTATTTACAGGTCCGAGAGGCGTTGGTAAAACAACCTGTGCCAGAATATTGGCAAAACAAATTAATCAAGACGGACAAGAGATCAATCCAGATGAAGATTTTGCTTTTAATATTTTTGAGCTCGATGCCGCATCTAACAATTCAGTTGATGATATTCGTAATTTGACTGAACAGGTTAGAATTCCACCTCAAACCGGTAATTATAAAGTATATATAATAGATGAGGTACATATGCTTTCGCAAGCTGCCTTTAATGCTTTTTTAAAGACGCTTGAAGAACCTCCGGCACATGCTATTTTTATACTGGCAACTACAGAAAAACACAAAATAATCCCCACTATACTATCACGTTGTCAAATATTTGATTTTAAGCGTATTGGAGTGCTAGATATTAAGAATTATTTAAAAAAAATTGCCTCACAAGAAAATATAAATGCAGATGATGATGCATTACATATTATTGCTCAAAAAGCAGATGGTGCTTTACGTGACGCACTCTCAATTTTTGATAGAGTAGTCAGTTTTTCGGGTGATAATTTAACCAGACAAGCAGTAGCAGAAAATTTGAATGTATTAGATTATGATTCTTATTTTAAAACTACTGATTTAATTTTGGCAAATGATATTCCGCAATTATTAATAACCTTTAATGAGATTTTAGCAAAAGGATTTGATGGGCATCATTTTATTGCCGGTTTGGCATCACATTTTAGAGATTTATTGGTCGCAAAAGATAAAGCTACTATTGAATTACTTGAAGTAGGTGATAACACAAAGAAACAATACTTAAAACAAGCTGAGAGTTGTAGTCTTACATTTTTATTACAAGCCATTGAATTGGCAAATGATTGTGATTTAAAATATAAAACCAGTAAAAATCAACGATTATTGGTTGAGTTAGCTTTAATGCAATTGGCGTCCATCACTTTTGTGTCTAAATCTGAATCAGGCGAAAAAAAAAAGTCTAAACACTTTATAATTCCTTCTTATAATTTTATTAGCATTGCTCCTAACCTATCCGTAGATAGTAATAAAACTGCTACAACTAATCCAGTAGCTAAAGAAGATACTATTAGTGTAGTTGCTGAACCTAATGAGAATTCATACAAAATTTCTGAAGTTAAAAAAGAAACGGAGAAAAGACCTATAAAAGAAGTTCTTAAAAAGCCTATATTAAAAACAGAACGCAGGCGTTCATCAGCTTTATCATTAAAAAGTATTCATACAAAAAAGGAGAACAAAAATGTTATTATTGATATAACATCTGACAATGAAAACAAACCTAAAGACCCTTTTACTCAAACTCAGTTTATAGAACTCTGGAATGATTATATTGTTAAATTAAATAAAAAAGGTAAAAAAATATCAGCATCAATAATGAATACTGATATTCCTAAAGTAATTAATAATAATATTGAATTGACCTTTCCTAATAGTATGATGAAAGCTGAATTATTAAAAATAAGACCTACTTTACTTCAACATTTTCGTGAAAAACTCAATAATTATAGTATTGATTTTGATATTAAAGTAAATGAAGAAAACGGCAAAAAGTTCGCTTATACACCACAGGAAAAATACAATAAGTTACTAGAGAAAAACAAAGCGTTGGCAATATTGAAAAAAGCATTTAATTTAGATCTTTAAGTTTTTATATCTACTTCTTTTTATTATCTTTAAAATCTTATTTTAATTTAAATTCATTTGCATTCATTTGACAGAGTACTTATTGGTATTGCTTTTTCTCCAAGATTAAAACCGAATCTATTTGAGGCTATCAGACTAGCGAATATGTTTCAAGCACAATTAATTTGTGTACATGTGGGTGAAAAAACTGAAGAGAAAAACAATATACTTAATACCATATTTAAAGAAACTAACAAGCCACATAAAAAAGTAAAAGTAATTTGGCAAGAAGGAAAACCTGTAGATGTCATTTTAAACACTTGTAGTGTCGAAAATATTGATTTATTAATTCTAGGAGCACTTCAAAAAGAAAATTTATATCGTTATTATATAGGTTCAATTGCGCGAAAAATAACTAGAAAAGCACCATGCTCTGTATTGCTTTTGATAAAACCATCTATTGAAAGAGTAATGTGTAAGCATATTGTTGTTAACGGCTTAAAAGATTTAAAGACTAAAGAAACCATTGAAACTGCCATTTACACATCTAAAAAATTAAATTGCACCAAAGTTACTATAGTTGAAGAGATAAGTCAAAGAGAAATTCATGTTAGAGTAAATGATGACAAATCATTAAGAAAAGCTACTATAATTAAAGAACGGATTAAACAACGTGAAGATTTTAGAGTGCGAGATATATTAAAAAACATTGATACCCAAAATATAAAAATAATATCACAAGGTATTTTTGGAAAAAGAGGTTATTCTATTGGTCATTATGCTAAAGTAGCTAGAGCAGATTTATTGGTCATGAATGCACCAAATAAAACTGGCTTATTAGATAGAATTTTTGTACACGACCTTGAATTTATTTTATCTGAATTACCAACAGATGTTTTAATTGTAAAATAATTATGGTAAAAGAAAATAAATTCAAATTATTTGTCAATCAAATTCCGCAGAATCTTTTTTCAGGATTTGTTGTTTCTTTGATTGCTTTACCTCTAGGTTTGGGTTTGGCAATTGCATCAGGTGCACCTCCTATTTCGGGTATTATATCTGCAATTATCGGAGGTGTTTTAGTTGCCTTCTTAGGAGGGTCACATGTAACTATTACTGGACCCGGTAACGGATTGGTAATTGTAATATTATCTGCTATTACTACATTAGGAAATGGTAATTTACAAGAAGGTTTTATTTATACTTTAGCTGCTATTATTATATCCGGAGCTTTGATGGTAGTTTTAGGTTTTTTACGGATGGGTACTTTAAGTGATTATTTTCCGTCGTCAGCAATTCAAGGAATGTTGGCCGCTATAGGAATAGGTATTTTAGCAAAACAATTTCATGTTATGTTGGGTAATTTAAATAGTACCGGAAATAGTGTTGAACAATTAAAACAAATTCCGAATAGTATTATTCATTTATTTACAACTAATGATAAAAGTATCTTTGCAGCTGGGATAGTAGGTATTGTTAGTTTATTAATAATGATTTTTTATAGCAAAATTAGAAATCGTTATTTTCAATTAATTCCAGCACCCATGTGGGTTGTTTTTTTAAGTATCGGTTTATATTATTACTACTTTTATCTAACTAGTGCAAACTATCCTTTTCAAAGTGATCAATTAATAACTATTTCTGAAACAGTATTGTCTAATTTTGTACAACCTGATTTTTCAAAAATTTATCAATTTCAATTTATTAATATCGTTATTGGTATTACATTAATAGCTAGTATTGAATCGCTTTTAAGTATAAAAGCAGTTGACAAATTAGACCCGTTAAAACGAAGGTCTAATGTAAATAAAGATTTAAAAGCATTAGGTTTAGCAACCATAATAAGTGGTTTTTTAGGTGGTTTAAATGTGGTAACAGTTATAGCACGAAGTTCAATAAATGTAAATAATAGAGCTACAAATAAGTCTTCCAATTTTTTTCATGCAATATTTTTGTTGTTATTTATACTTTTATTCACCTCAGGGTTACGGAAAATACAACTATCAGCATTAGCATCCATTTTAGTATATACTGGCTATAAATTGGCATCACCTGAAAATATTAAAAAGACATTTCAAATAGGTCGTGAACAGTTATTAATATTTTTAATAACACTTATTACCACCTTGTATACCAGCTTAATAACAGGTATTTTAGCAGGGATATTTGCTACTTTTATTATTCATATTCTAATAAATAAAAGTATTCTTTTATTCACAATGAATGTTTTAAAACCTAATGTTTTAATGTATAAAGAATCTGGTACTGACACTAATTACTATGTA
>CAZHYX010000203.1:3034-5923 GCA_964536675.1 uncultured Flavobacteriaceae bacterium | reverse complement strand
CGAAAGATATAAGCATTATGATGGTGTAATAATAGACATTTTATACGATCATTATTTAGCTAAAAATTGGTCAAATTATTGCCAAATTCCTTTAAATGAATATGTGCAAAATTTTTATAATCTATTAAAATCAAATTATGATATACTTCCTGAAAAAGTACAACATTTTCTTCCATATATGATTAGCGAAAACTGGCTATATAATTATAGAACTATTGAAGGTATTGAAAAAGTACTATATGGTGTGAACAAACGTACCAAAAACAAATCGCAAATGCATTTAGCAATAGAAGATTTAAAATTACACTATGATGATTTTAAAAAAGATTTTACACAATTTTTTAAAGAATTAATTAACTTTAGTAAAATAGAAACACTTTAACTATGAAAACAATTATTCCTTTTATCTTTATTTCTTTATTATTTATCCAATGTAAACAAGAAACAAAACAATCCAAAGAAAAAGAATACGGGTTTATAGCTGATAGTGCTATGGTAGTTTCCGCTAGAATAGAAGCGTCTGATATTGGTGTTGAAATCATGAAACAAGGCGGAAATGCTTTTGATGCTATGGTTGCTACCAGTTTAGCTTTGGTTGTTACTTATCCGTTTGCAGGTAATATTGGTGGTGGTGGTTTTATGGTATATAGATTAGATAATGGTACTACCGGAGCATTAGATTATCGCGAAAAAGCACCTTTGGCTGCAACACGCGATATGTATTTAGATCAAGATGGAAACGTAATTGAAGGTAAAAGTACATTGGGTGCTATGGCAGTTGGTATACCAGGTACGGTTGCAGGACTTTTTGAAGTTCATAAAAAGTTTGGTACACTTCCTTTTGAAAAATTAATTCAACCTTCTATTGATTTAGCTGAAAAAGGAGTAGTAGTAACCAAAAAACAAGCAAAAAGATTAGCAAAATATCGAGTTTTTTTTAAAGAAGCAAACAAACGCATCATATTTTTAGATACAATATGGAACGCAGGTGATACTATAAAATATCCCGCTTTGGCAAATACTTTTAAACGTATAAGAGATAACGGCGAAAAGGAGTTTTATACAGGAAAAACTGCTGATATACTTGTTGAATATATTCAACAATTAGGAGGTATTATTACCAAAGAAGATTTAGCCAAATACGAAGCAAAATGGCGTAATCCAATAATATTTACCTATGATGATAATAAAATAATTTCAATGTCTCCACCTTCAAGTGGTGGTATATGTATCGCTCAGATTCTAAAAAGTATTGAGCCCTTTGATATACAACAGTATGAACATAACTCTATAAAATATATTCAACTAATTACAGAAGCTTCACGTAGAGCTTATGCAGATAGAGCACACTATTTAGGTGACCCTGACTTTGTAAACATTCCCATATATAGTCTTATATCAGATTCATATTTAAAGACTAGAATGGCTGATTTCGATTGGAATAATGCAACAAAATCATCAGCTATTACTCATGGTAATATTGTAGGCTATGAAAGTAATGAAACTACCCACTACTCTATTATTGACAAGTTTGGCAATGCTGTTTCTGTTACCACGACCTTAAATGGTGCTTATGGTTCTAAAGTATATGTTGAAAAAGGAGGCTTTTTCTTAAATAATGAAATGGATGATCTTAGTGCAAAACCCGGCATACCAAATATGTTCGGATTAATAGGAGCTGAAGCCAATGCAATAGCACCCGAAAAACGAATGTTAAGTTCAATGACACCAACCATTGTAGAAAAAAATGGCAAGCTTAAAATAATATTAGGTTCTCCTGGAGGTTCAACCATTATCACTTCGGTAATGCAAAATATTCTAAATGTATTGGAATATGATATGACTATGCAAGAATCAGTTTCTAAACCTCGTTTTCACCATCAATGGTTACCTGACGATATAAAATTTGAGCCATTATTTGACACATTGGTATTTGCTCCATTAAAAAAATTAGGCTATAAAATTGACCAAAGTAATTCACCGGTCATAGGTAAAGTTGATGCTATTTTAATATTGCCTGATGGCAGATTAGAGGGCGGTGCTGACCCAAGAGGTGATGATAAAGCAGCTGGTTATTAAAATAAGCTTCAAAAAAACAAGTACCAAATTCCAATGAAAAAGTTTGATGTTGTTATTCTAACTGATGTTAGATATATAAATCCCAGTGAAGTAAACGATTATAATCGTAATGTTTTACGAGAAGATAGTTTAGTACTTAAAGCACTAGAAAAAGTAGGTTTAAATGTGATAAAATTATCTTGGGATGATCCAACTTTTGATTGGTCAAACACACATTATGCATTATTTAGATCTACATGGGATTATTTTGATCGTTTTGACGAATTTTCTACTTGGCTAAACAGAGCAAGTAAACAAACAAATTTTATAAATTCTGAAAGTATTATCAAATGGAATATCGATAAACATTACTTACAAGACTTAGAAAGAAATGGAGTACATTGTGCGCAAACACTTTTTATTGAAGCTGGTTCAAAAAAAACATTGACACAACTACATAAAGAAACCAAATGGACTGAAACCGTATTAAAACCTGTCATTTCAGGTGCTGCAAGACATACTTATAAATTAAACCTTAATAATTTAGCTTCGCATGAAGTAATTTTTAAAGAACTGATTGCCAAAGAAGCTTTTATGTTACAGCCGTTTCAGAATAATATTATTGAAAAAGGGGAGCTTTCTTTGGTAATTATAGATGGTAAATTTACCCATGCTGTACTAAAAATAGCCAAGAAAGGCGATTTTAGAGTCCAGGATGATTTTGGAGGTTCAGTTCATGATTACATTCCTACAAAAGCAGAAATAAAATTTGCTGAAAAAGCAATAAACACGTGTAAATCAAAACCCTTATATGCTAGAGTAGATATGTTT
>CAZHYX010000203.1:621-3012 GCA_964536675.1 uncultured Flavobacteriaceae bacterium | reverse complement strand
TGCTGAATTAGAATTAATTGAGCCTGAATTATGGTTTAGAAACAATCCAAAAGCAGCCAATAAATTAGCATTAGCTATTAAAAAATTATTTGATTAATTCTTTTTTTGGAATACTATTTGACTATCCATAACGAAGTAAATATTTACTAATAATTAATAAGCTAAAAAATCATAACAAATAAAGGCTATATGCTTAGTTTTTTATACTTTCGCAACTTCAAAAATTGACTAATTGTCAATTATTTTTAGCTGAATATTTTTAATAGCTGTCAACCTGACATTCTGAATTATGGAAGAAAAAAAATTTGATATTAACTCTCTGATAGGATTTGTGCTATTAGGTGCCATCATGATGTGGTATTTTTATACCAATCAACCAACACCTGAAGAACTTGACAAACAAAGAACCGAGCAGATTCAAGATTCTATACAGAAAGTACAACAACAACACCAAAAGGACACATTACAACAAGAAGCGACTATCACTACAATAAACCCTACTGATTCTGTTGCGGTAGCAAATATCAAAAATGAATTAGGTGTTTTTGCTTATAGTGCAACACTTCCTTCTGCGAAGGAGAATAAAACCATTATAGAAAATGACTTACTAAAAATAAAAGTTGCTAATAAAGGTGGACAAATTACTGAAGTTGAATTAAAAAACTTTAAGACCCATGATTCATTACCATTATATTTAGTTAAAGACAAAAACGCTTTATTTACTATAAATTTTGGTACTACTGATAATAGAATTTTAAACACTAAAGACTTATTCTTTGAACCTACATTGACCAAAAATGGTGACAATCAGGTACTTTCTATGAAGTTAAAAGTGGCAAACGATAGATATTTAGAATATCGTTACGAAATTAAACCGAATGATTATATGATTGACTTTGCGATTAAATCGCAAGGAATGGACAAGGCAATCAATACTTCTCAAAAATTAAATTTAGACTGGAGTTTAAAAGCCTATCGACAAGAAAAAAGTTTGAGTACTGAAAATATGTACACAGAATTTTACTTCAAAAGTGAAGGTGATGTAAGTTACCTATCACAAGATGATAATGAAACTGAAAAAGATGTAGATTGGGTTGCCTTTAAACAGCATTTCTTCTCATCAATTTTAATGACAGATACACCTTTTACTTCAGCAAATATCATATCAAAAAATTTAGTAGAAAATGAAGATATAGACACCGTATTTACAAAACAATTTAGCATAGCAGCTCCGTTAGAAATGAAAAATGGAGAGCTAAATTATGCCATGAACATGTATTTTGGACCTACAGATTACAAAACCTTAAAAGCTTATGAAGGTACAGACCTTAATGAGGTTGCTGATTTAGGCTGGGGAATTTTTGGTTGGATAAACAGATTAATTTTTGTTCCGGTTTTTAGTTTTTTAAGCTCTTTTATTTCTAATTACGGACTTGTAATTATACTGATGACCATTGTGGTAAGAATCATAATGTCTCCTGCGGTATATAAGTCGTACTTATCGAGCGCGAAAATGAAAGTATTACGTCCCGAAATGCAAGCTATTAATGATAAATATAAAGGAAAAGAGAATGCGATGAAACGTCAGCAAGAAACGATGGCGCTACAGCGTAAAGCAGGCGTTAGTCCGTTGTCAGGATGCATACCTGCCTTAATACAAATGCCAGTATTCTTTGCGCTTTTTAGGTTTTTTCCTTCAAATATAGAACTACGTCAAAAAAGCTTTTTATGGGCAAATGATCTATCATCCTATGATACTGTGGCAAAACTGCCGTTTAATATTCCGTTTTACGGTGACCATGTTAGTTTGTTTCCTATACTCGCTTCCGTAGCTATTTTCTTTTATATGAAAATGACACAAGGTCAACAAATGAATATGCAACAACCTACACAAGAAGGTATGCCTGATATGGGAAAAATGATGAAAATGATGATGTATTTTTCGCCAATTATGATGTTGTTTTTCTTTAATAATTATGCCAGTAGTTTGAGTTTATATTATTTTGTATCAAATTTATTGACCATTGCTATTATGTTGATTATTAAGTATTATATTATTGATGAAGATAAGATTCATGCACAGATTCAAGAAAATAAAGCTAAGCCTGAAAAAAAGAAAAGTAAATTTAGAGCGCGTTTAGATAATGCAATGAAACAAGCACAAGAACAACAAGCTCAGCAAAAAAAGAAAAAGTAATATTTATTAAAAACCGAAGTATAAACTTCGGTTTTTAATGCTTGCCTTTCTAATAAAACAGCTAACTAAGTCGTTTACTTGTACTGAACTAGATTACTATACTTTGACCTGTTCAGTATTAAAACAGAACTATATCTTAATGTTATGTGATATAAAAAAACAAGATGAATGAACTCAAAGAATATTTGAATAAT
>CAZHYX010000203.1:0-582 GCA_964536675.1 uncultured Flavobacteriaceae bacterium | reverse complement strand
TTCAGAAAAACATCTTAAAAAGAATGAATATTTTGCAACCGCAGGAGAATATTCAACAAAATTTGCCTTTAAATTAACAGGAGTAGTAAGAGCATTTTATAGAAATAATCAAGGAAATGAATATAATAAAACATTTTTCTCCAAAAAAGGACTTATTGGTGCCTATTCATCATTAATAACCAGTCAAAAAAATCAAATTAATCTGCAATGTTTAACAGATTGTTCATTTTTAACAGCAGACTTTTTAGAATTAAAAAAACTATATAATACTAATCCGAAAATTGAGCGACTTGCTCGAATTTTAGCAGAACAATTTTTTGTAAGTAAAGAAAAACGAGAAATTGAATTAGTTATGTTAGACGCAACTCAACGATATGAAATTTTCCAAAAAGAACATCCAAATTTAGAAAACCTAATTCCTCAATATCATATCGCATCTTATTTAGGAATTACACCAACCCAATTAAGCCGAATTAGAGCCAAAATATAAAATCTTTACATATGTAAATGTGCAACATTAATTTTCTAATGATTTTTGCAGTCTAAACAATCATAAGAAATGAAAATCAATAAAAATAAAAT
>CAZHYX010000202.1:0-6018 GCA_964536675.1 uncultured Flavobacteriaceae bacterium | reverse complement strand
ACAAATATATTCCTTTTAGCGTTTAAAGCAGTAATTTCTTGTTGGATGTCTTTACGTTTTGTACGTTGTTTTGTTACATATTTTTTAAGCTCTTCAGATGATTTACTTTGTAGATGTTTAGGTAAACTTTTTTTATTGAGTTTACTATAACTAAAGCCTTTTTCTTTTTCAGCATCTACCAAATCCCAGGTAGAATTTTTATAGATTCTTGAACTTTTACTAACCGCTCTTTTTACAGCCACAACTTCATCTAGTTCAGCGGCATTACTATCTTGTTTTGCTTGTAATTGCATTTTACTTCTTCCTTGAGATCCATAATAAATATAGGTGTCGTTCAATTGATTATTTAATTGAATTATGATGTCGTCATAAGGAGATGCTATATGCACAATAGTTTCATTATGGTCAATTACCATATAATCTCCATTGGTTAATCTGGCGCCATCTTGCCATTTACCATATACTCCGTTTTGGTAGTTTCCGCAAAAAATAGTATTTACAGTTACACCCTGTTCATTGGCTTGAGCAGCAGCATCTTTGTAGTCAATTTTACCTTGCGTAAAAGGCTCATTACCGGCAATAAAAATAAGTTTTAAGTCATTTTTGTTTTTACCCCAATCTAATTGTTTTAATGAAGTTTGAATAACCTCGCCACAAAATTCATTTCCCCCATTAGTGTTAAGGGCAAACAGTTTTTCTGAAATTTCATCTAAATCAGAGCTAAAGCCAATTACTTGACGGATATACCCTTCTCTTGAAGATAAGTTATCATTACCATACTCATAAAGCGCAATTTCTAAATTTGGATGTTCATTTTCACATTTGGCATAAGAAAGTTCATTGACAATTTCCCATAATTGTGTTTTGGCTTGATTTATCAAACCATCCATAGAACTACTGGTGTCGAGTAATAAAGCAACTTTAATCGTGTTCTTTTTTATAGGTTCAGTATTGGCTGATACCATAAAAGTATTTAAGGTTAGTAGAATAATAAAGATTTTACTTAGATATTTACTCACCGCATTTCTATTGAGGTATTTGTGTTCGTGATTTTTTTTTGAAAAGTTCATAATTTTTTATTTTAAATTCAGGGTAAAAGTAAAAGGTAAAAAGAGTGAATAAAACCGTAAATGAGCCTTTGGTCATTTTTAATGAGTGAAATGGCCTTTTCAACCAGTAAGCAGGAATATTTAACCTCTTTTTAGGGTAGAAAAGTATGTTTTTAGAAAAAGGTCATTTTATAATTTGAATTATAGGTTGTAGTTTTACCTAATTTTAAAACTGAAATGCAAAGAAAAATTAACATATTCATTTTCCTTTTTTTGATAACTTCTTTAGGAGTTAATGCTCAGGTTTCTGATGAGATGCGTATTCCAAATAAAATTTATTCTGATAGAATAACCGATCAAGATGGGATGCCCTTAAGCGGAATTCAAGTGCGTGTAAAAGGGAAAGCTATTTCTACTATTACTAATTCAAATGGAGAATTTTCTATAAATGCCAAAAACGGTGATATAATTATTTTAAGTAAAAATGGTAGAAGAATAAATTCTTATAGATTGAACGGAAGTATTTATTATGAAGTTGAAGATGAATCAGATCAAGTTGTATCACAGAATAATGAGAAGAAAAGAATGAGTTCAATTTCAAAAAGGGCTAGGAAAGATAACTCATCTCAATTTCAAACAGCGTTAGATTCAGCCATTTATTATAAAAATAAAAATTCTATTCAAAGTGTCGATTTTGTAGCAAATGCATTGAATTTTGCTAGTGGTAATAATCAGATTTCACAGTCTTATATTGTATTGGGTGATGTGTATATGAATTTAAAACAATATGATTTAGCAGTAAGTAATTATAAGATTGCAGTCAATAATGTTAGCAATATTAATTATCAGTTAAAATTAGCAAAAGCTTTTTTACTCAATAATGAATATCAAAAAAGTGAAGATCAATATAGCACTTTATTAAAAAAACGAGGGTTAACCACTGTTCAAAAAGTTGAGATCTACGAAGGATTTGGTGATATTTATACCAAACAAAATAAACATAAAAAAGCATTAAATCAATACAAAACTGCATTAACTCTTAATAAGAGAACTTCTAACATTAATAATAATGCAAATTTAAACGCTAAAATTTCAAGTGCATTTGAAGCTATTGGTGAAACCGAAAAAGCCGAAGGTTACTTGTTAAGTTCCCAAAGTACTGATGTAAATCTGAGTCCTCAAAAAGCAGTAATTGAAAGTCGACGTGCAGCCGATTTTTATAGTAGAAATAAAAACATAGATAAAGAAGTACAACTTCGAAAAGAAACGTTAAAAAATTTAGAAGATACCGGTATAGAAGAAGTGGCTGTTGAAGGTGTTACTCTTACTAAGCCAAAAGCAAAATTAGATTTAGGTAATGCCTATTTAAAGCAACAAAATTTTAAAGCGGCAATACCTATATTAGAAGCAAGCGCAGCAGAGGCTGAGATTATAGATGATATAGAAACTCAAAAGAATGCAATTCAAAAACTATCCGAAGCTTATGTATTTTTAGGGAATGATGATAAAGCATTAAGCAATTATAAAAAATATGTTGTTTTAGTTGATGCCATTTACAAACAAAAAGAAAAGGAAATTAATGAAGCAGTAAGTTTGAATAAAGATTTGTCATCAAAACAAAGCAGAATTACTAGTTTAGAAAAGGATAGAGAACTTTCTGAAAGTAAATTGCAACTATATCAAGCTGAAAATCAATTGACAGTTGAAAATGACAGGCGCCAAAAAACAATCATTTATGCTTTACTTGCTGGATTATTATTGGTGTTACTGTCTCTTTTTTGGATGTTCAGAAGTAATAAACAACGAAGGTTGGCTAATAATTTATTGTCATTAAAATCATTACGAACACAGATGAATCCACATTTTATTTTTAATGCATTGAATTCTGTAAATAGTTTTATTGCTCAAAACGACGAACGAACTGCAAACAGGTATTTAACTGATTTTTCTACATTAATGCGAAGTGTGTTAGAAAATTCTGAAGAAGATTTTATTCCTTTAGAAAAAGAAGTTGAGTTATTAGATTTGTATTTAAAATTAGAGCATTCGCGATTTAAAGATAAGTTTGATTATGAATTTTTGGTTGACGATATTATTGAATTGAGCTTATTTCAAATTCCGCCAATGTTGTTACAGCCTTATGTTGAAAATGCAGTATGGCATGGTTTGCGATATAAAAAGGAAAAAGGGTTTTTAAAAGTACAATTACTTAAAAAAGATAAGGAAACCATACAGATAGAAATTTCTGATAACGGTATTGGTAGAAAAAAATCTAAGGAATTAAAAACAGATTATCAGAAAAAGAAACAATCAAAAGGCATGCAAAATATAAAACAACGTATTACTATCTTAAATAAAATGTATAAAGATAAAGTTGATGTTTTTATTGAAGATATGTATGATGATGAAACTGGAACGAAGGTTGTATTGACCCTAAAAAAAGACTAATCCTCCCTAACCCTCCATAGGAGGAGAATTAATGTAATTTTGTTCATTCAAATATAAAATATTCGTGAATCTGTGGCAAACAATTACTCGATTCAATAAATAAACAAATCAACAGAAGTGAAATGATATTAAAAACCATCATAGTAGAAGATGAACAAACCAGTAGAGAGATACTTAAGACTTATCTTACTAAATATTGCCCAATTGTAGAAGTAGTAGGTGAAGCAGAGAATATTGATGATGCTTTGGTACTAATTAGAAATAACAAGTTAGATATGGTATTTTTAGATGTAGAAATGCCCTATGGTAGTGGATTTGATTTATTAGAAAAATTAGGAAATACAGATTTTGAAGTAGTATTTGTAACGGCTTATAATCAATACGCTATTGATGCATTGAACAAACATGCATCCTATTATTTATTGAAACCAATATCAATTGACGAATTGATCAAAGCAGTTGATTATGTGACTGAAATAAAGACTAAAGAAAATCAGTTACAAAGTGCCGTTCTAGTGCCAAAAACAAGCCCGGTTAATCAAAAAATAACTATACCTACACAAGATGGATTTGAAGTGTTAGAAATGAAAGATATTATGTATTGTAAAGCAGATGATAATTATACCGAATTGTATTTAGAAAACAATCAAAAAAAACTGGTTAGTAAAACACTAAAGTATTTTGAAGACATTTTAAAGGAAAACGGATTTGCCCGTATTCATAAATCTTTTTTGGTGAATGTAACATATATTGTATCTTACAAAAAAGGAAAAGGAGGTACAGTATATTTATCAAATGGTAAAGAATTAAGTGTTTCTGCTTCAAAAAAAGCAGCATTTTTATCGTATTTTAAACCATAGTGCTGTCCCGATAACTAACGGGTCGTTTCAGCATTTTACTGTAAAATTAACACTAATGATTATAAAAAAACTCAACGGAAAAGAACCACAATTTGGTGATGATTGTTTTATTGCCGAAAATGCTGTAATAGTTGGTGATGTAGTAATGGGTAATCTTTGTAGTATTTGGTATAATGCTGTATTACGAGGTGATGTACATTATATTAAAATTGGTAATAAAGTAAATATTCAAGATGGAGCTGTTGTACATTGTACTTATCAAAAAAGTCCAACAAATATTGGTAATAATGTGTCTATTGGCCATAATGCCATTGTGCATGGATGCACAATTCAAGATAATGTGTTGATAGGTATGGGTAGTATTATAATGGATGACTGTATAATAGAAAGTAATTCAATTATTGCTGCCGGCGCTGTGGTTACCAAAGGAACAAGAGTAAAATCTGGAGCAATATATGCAGGTGTACCAGCGATAAAAATAAAAGATATTTCTGAAAATTTAATTTCAGGCGAAATAGATAGAATAGCTAATAATTATATAAAATATGCAAGTTGGTATAAAGGCTAACATTAAATAATTGTTTCAAATTAAATAATAGTTTTAAAAATAATTGATTAATTAGACAATAATTAAGAAATAATTATTACTTTAGCCTCAAGAGAATGGGAAAACTCCTATTTATAAGTTAGATATTTATATATCTTTCTTTCTTCATTCCCTTTCTCTCCCTATTACATAGGAGTGTGTATATAAGTGTTTAGCGACAAATTGATTACTCCAAGTAATGAAAACAGCCAAGTTTATCTTGGCTGTTTTATTATAAATTTTTACGTAATTATTATAAGTTCTTAAAAATCTAAACTCTTTATTATATAGTTTTTTCGAAAATTAGCAATGATTTGTTGAATTGCACTAATATCAGAATTACTAAATAATTCATGTTGGGGTTTAGAGTTGTAATTATTTAATAATTGATGTTTCTTTAAAATTGAGAAGGTTTGTTTAGCTACCGCTTCACCAGAATCAATGATAGTTACTTTATGACCAACAATTTTTCTGATTTGAGGAATCAAAAACGGATAATGACTACAACCTAATACCAAATAATCAATATTTTTTTTAAGCATAGGGTTCAAGTACTTTTTAAGTAAATCGTCTATTTTAACAGAATGAATATTGCCAGACTCAATTAAAGGTACCAAACCTTCGCCTATTTGCTCAATGATGGTAATTCGGTCAGTAAATTTTCGTGAAGTATTATTAAAAAGCTCACTACTTAAAGTGCCTTTAGTAGCTAAAATACCAATACTATTAGTTTTCGTTTGAAGTGCTGCAGGTTTTATGGCAGGTTCTATTCCAATAAAAGAAATATTATAATTTGCACGTAGATATTTAATGGCATTTGTGGTAGCTGTATTACAGGCAACTACAATTAACTTACAATTTTTTTCTAATAATAACTCCGTATTTTTTATACAAAATTCAATTATTTTTTCTTTAGACTTTTGTCCGTAAGGTGCATTTTTACTATCTGCTAAATAGATGGTGTTTTCATTAGGTAAAAGCGTAATTATTTCTTTCCAAATTGAAAGTCCTCCAACACCAGAATCGAAAATACCTATTGATTGTTTGTTGTTCATGAATTACAAAGATAATATCA